>JAXDHL010000146.1:0-7372 GCA_034664525.1 Solirubrobacteraceae bacterium | reverse complement strand
GCCGGTTCATCGGCAGACGGCACATGAGCGTGCGGTTGTTGTGCCCGTACGCCTGATAGACGGGTGCCCATGTGATGTGGTTCATCAGGCCGACCGGCAGCAGTCGCTTGTAGGAGTTGACCGTCGGGCACGCGACCGCGGTGATCGCCCGTGCGTGGCGCAGCACGCCGGCCGTGAAGTGGTACGCCAGCCGCGAGTAGCCCCGGTGGCCGTTGGACGTCTCGTCGGCCGGGCCCGCCTCGAAGCGGTTCTCGCCCGTGTCGAGGTCGGCGAGGCTCATGTTCACGTGCGCGCCCGAACCGAAGTTGTGGTCGAAGGGCTTCGGCATGAACGTCGCGACGCAGCCGAGCGAGCGCGCCACGTGCTTGGCCATGAGCCGGAAGACGAGCATGCGGTCGGCCATCTCGAGCGCCTCGGTGTGGCGGAACTCGAACTCGTACTGGCCGTCACCGCCCTCGTGGTCGAACGAGTAGACCTCCCAGCCGAGCTCGGTCATGTGGTCGACCATCGGCTCCAGGAACCCGTCGGCGAGCATCGTGGTCTCGACGTCGTAGCCGCGGGTCGGCAGGTTGTAGGCGTCCTCGGGCACCCACGGCTGCAAGTCGCCGCCGTTGTCGCGCAGAACGTAGACCTCAGGCTCGATCCCGACGTTGAACGCGTAGCCGAGCTCGGCCGCGGCCGCCAGCTGGCGCTTGAGGACGGCACGCGAGTCGTGGCTGTACGGCACGCCTCCGAACTCGAGGTCCGCAGGCGCGAGCGCGTAGCGGCGGTCCCACGGCAGGACGGTCACGCGCGCGAGGTCCGGCACGCCGCTGCACTCGTCCTCGTTGGGCCCGAGCTCGCCCATCCCCTCCAGCGCACCGACGGTGTAGAGCTCCGAGCCCTGTGCAGCCGACGCCAGGTACTCGATCGGGACGCATTTCGACTTCGGCACCCCGTGGGCGTCGACGTAGGCGCCGAACAGGTAGCGCACGCCCTGCTCGCGCAGCCGCTGCGCCAGAAGGTCGTAAGGCTCGGTCCTCGTGTCCAGCTGGGGATTCATCGCTGCTCCTTGTGTCGAACCGACCGGCGCGCGGTCATCCGCTCGTCGCCTGCATGCGCTGCAGCCGACCGCCGCCGACCGTGAACAGCACCCCGCGCAGGACGCCCTCGCCGTATTCCGAACCCGCGTTGATGGCCACCGTGCGCCCGATCCGGACCGACCCGCCGGACTCATGGATGTGCCCGTGCAGGCTGGCGAGCGGCTGGTAGGCCTCGATGGCCTGCCGCACCGCGGTCGAGCCGGCCGGGGCCGTGAGCTGGTTGCCCATCGATGTCTGCACGGCCAGGTCGGCGCCGAGCTTCGGCGCCGTGTCGAGCGTCGAGTCGTAGGGCGGGACGTGGATGTTGAAGATCGCCGTGGCGGGGTCGCGCAGCGCGCCGGCCATCTCCTCGATGTGCCGGTGCAGGTCCTCCTCGGTGAACTCGCGGTGGGTGTCCCACGGCGTGTGGTTCGACCAGCCGGTGCTCAGCATCTCGTGCCCGGGCGCGACCTCCGTGACCTGACCCTCGACGAGCAGCACGCGGTCGTCGCCGCGCGCGCGGATGACCTCGTCGACCTCGTACGGGTCGTCGTTGCCGGGGGCGGTGAGGATGCGCACGTCGGTGCCATCGAGCCGCTCGAGCGCGTAGTCGATCCAGTGGGCCAGCCGCTGCGTCATCAGCTCCAGGAAGAGCGCGTCGACCGCCTCCGGCGCGTCCGCGAAGGCCGCGTGCTCGGCGGCGGACATGCGGCGCGTGTACACGCCCTCGTCGGCCATCTGGGCCTCGAACTCGTCGAGCTGCGCCGGCTTGAGCACGCGGTGCTCGCCGTGGACCTCCGCCCACCAGGTGCCGTCGCCCACATCGACGACGGGCGTGACGAGCTTGCCAGTCAGGTCGCCGCCGAGCACGAGCACGTCGGCGCCGTAGAAGCCGGCCGCGGCCACGAACTTGCGGAAGCAGACCTCCGACCCGTGCAGGTCGGTGGCGAAGAACACCGTCGTCCCGTCATCGCCATTGCGGCGCCGCCCGAACAGGCCCATCAGTAGGTCGCCTCGCGCTCGTTGACGTCGTCCCACCACTGCATCCGCTCACCGACCCGCGCGCGCACCTTCCACGCCATCGACTTGCGGCTCTGCTCGATCGCCTCGCCGAGGCGCGCGACGCCGTCCTGGACCCGGCGGACGTGCTCGCCGACCAGCGCGACGGTCCCGGGCGCGGCGACCGCGGTGCGAACCCGCTCGAGGTTCGCGGTCGCGTCGCGGTGGAAGCCCCAGTCGTGGGCCAGTAGCCCGGCGACGTAGCCGCAGTCGATCAGCTCGTCACCGTCGCCGCCGGCCGCCACGTCGTGCGTGGCGAGCACGATCGCCGTGTCCAGCAAGTCGCACTCCGTGAGGTCATGGACCTGCAGCTTCTGCAGCAGCAGGTCCTCGATCGGGAGCGTCGTGGCGTGGCGCTCCCAGCGGCCGTCGAGCTCCAGCGTGTGGCAGAACTCGAGCTTCTCGACGAAGACGTCGAGACAGACGCCCGCCTCGGGGTGGCTGAACGCGAACCGCTCGCCCTCCATCGCCACGAGGAGGTCGCGGTCGACGATCCAGCCGCGTTGCTCGAGCCAGCGCCGCAGCTTGCCGCGGTCGCCGTGGCGGACCACCACGTCGATGTCCTTGGCCGGCCGGTCGACCGCGTCCATCGCCGCGGCGGCGCCCGCGCAGTGCAGGCGGATCCCCGTGGAGCCGACGATGCGTACGGTCAGCCCATCGGCGGTGGCCCCCGTGACGAGGGCCATCGCCTCCTGCTGGATGGTGTCCCAGGACGGCACTACTCGATCGGGATCTGCTTGAACGCGAGGTCGATGTCGACGCCCTGGCTGCGCCGGTACAGCTTGTTGGCGATGTACCAGACCGCGCCGGCCAGCAGCGTCCCGACGACGATCCACAGCTCCGTGTGGTGCGCCGCCCCGAACAGCGAGCCGGCCGCGTTGTCGTCACGCCACAGCAGGACGAAGGCGGTGGCGAAGAACAGCACGGTCACCGCGCCCGTGAGGCTCATGAGCGGGATGCCGAAGAGCTTGTAGGCCTTCGCCGGCGACGCCTCGAAGAAGCGCTTCCCCGCCCACGGGAACACGACCGCCATCGCCATCGCGGTCCCCCAGATCACGAGCAGCGCCTCGATCAGCGTCAGCAACGCGATGCCGTGGAACGCGATCAGCCACATGAAGACGATCGAGCCGCCGGTGCCGATCGCGATCGCCACGACCGGCGTGTGGAAGCGCCGTGAGACGTAGCCGAGCTGGCTCGGTGCAAGCCGGTCGAACGACCACGCGATCATCGTGCGCGTCGTGTAGGCGATCTCCGCCGGGATCCAGAACCAGAACCAGGCGACGAACGCGGCCATGATCACGATCGACAGCACGACGCTGTTGGCGAGGATGCCGGCGAGCGTCGTGAAGTACGGCGCGGCGCCGATCGAGCCCTCCGTGCTCCCGTTCGCGACGCCCGAGATCGAGTTGAAGCCGATCGCCCCCTGGAAGGTCGTCCCGAACGCCTTGTTCGAGAGCAGGGCGAAGAGCGCGATCAGCGTGCCGGTGGCGACGACGGCCCCGAGCATGCCGAACAGCTGCGAGCGGCGGACCTTCTTGATCTCGCCACCGATCCCGATCGACTGGATCGCCCCGAGCAACGGCAACAGCGGCCAGACCATGAACTTGAACGTCTCGCTCCAGTCGATGCCGGACTTCGGGGCATAGCCCTTCGCCTCGGCGGTCTTGATCACCGAGTCGTACTTGAGGCCGGTCAGGTGGGTGAGGTGCGACTGGAACGAGCTCCGGCTCCCGAACAGCATCACGACGAGCGTGACCAGGGTGGCGACGATCGCCACGCCGAACATGACGCGCTGCACGGTGAAGTAGCGCCGCGTGCCGGTGGCCAGCAGGAGACCGGCGACCAGCAGCACGGCCGTGCCGATCCAGAAGGTGCCGCGGGCGCCGGTGACGTCGCCCGCCCAGTTGGTGAGCGTCTGGCTCTTGCCGATCGACCCGACCGTCGCGAAGAACGAGCCGAGACCGACCTGCACGAGCAGCGACGCGGCGAGCGCGGCGTAGTAGAGGAGGATCACGGTCTCGAGCAGCGAGAACATGAAGGCGACCGCCGAGTGCGTGGTGCGTGAGAGGATCACGTACACGCCGCCCGAGCGCGGGAAGACGATCGACCAGAAGTAGAAGGTCGCCGCGGCGAAGCACATGCCGAGCGCGGCGAGGAGCGTGGAGATCGCGGGTTGAGCGCCCGGGTACAGGCTCGGCCCGTAGTACTGGTTGAAGGCGATGGCGATGCCGACCGAGACGAGCCCGACGTTGAAGATGAAGACATCCCACGACCCTGCGACGCGCACAAGCCCCGACGCTGAGCGTGAGAAGACTCCGCTGCTCGCCGGCGCAGGAACCGCGCCCGACGGTGCTGCACTCGTCGACGACATGACCTCTCCTCTGAAACGGTGGACGCGCGTCGCAGTGAATCCCAGCTTGGTTCGGATGTCAAGTCTGAGATCGCCCTGGGAATCGGATATCGTCGCCTAATCGATGAGTACCGACGAAAAGCGTTCTCCTGACGGAACTGGGCGGCCGCGGCCGGCCGGCGAGCTCGTCGACCAGGTCGACCGTGAGATCATCCGGGTGCTCCAGCGCGACGGCCGCACGAGCAACACCGAGATCGGCCGGGCACTCGGCCTCACCGAGACGACCATCCGCAAGCGCATCGCGCGGCTGATCGGGGACGACCTGGTCAACATCGTCGCCGTCCCGACGCCGGCCGCAGTGGGCATGACGACGTCGGCGATCATTGGGATCTCGGTGCAGCTCGTGAGCCTGCACGAGGTGTCCGACCGGCTGGTCGCGTGCCCCGAGGTCCGCTACGTCGGCCTCTCGACGGGGCGCTACGACGTGATCATCGAGGCATTCTTCGACGACCCCGAGCACCTGCTCGAGTTCATCTCGACGACGCTCGGCGGCATGGACGGCGTCACCGGCGTCGAGACGTCCCTGATCCTCAAGGTCCCGAAGTTCTCCTACGAGTGGGAGATCCCGTAGCGTCGCCGCGTTCTCGAGGCGGACGCTCAGTTCGAGCCGGCCAGACGTCAGCCGCCCGTGATGGCGGTGAGGACGTCGATGCGAGCTCGTTCGCCCACCGGGGTGGCGAGCTCGGCCGGGCCTCGGTCGACGAAGACCCGGATGTGACGTCGTAGCCGCGGGCCCGGCTCGCAGAGGCGGTCCATGAGACCGGGCCAGCGGCCGTCCAGCGCCGTGAGGGCGTCGCCGACCGTGGCGCCGTCGGCCGTGACGACCGGGCCGAGCCCGGCGAACAGCGGGACGAGCGTCTTGGGGAGGTGCACTTCGGCCATGGGTCAGTCCGGCCAGACGACGACCTCGACCGACGCGATCCCGGGCAGGTAATCGGCGAGCTGGCGCCACGAGGCGCCCTCGTCGGTGCTGGCGAACACCTGCCCGGTGCTGGTTCCGAAGTAGATCCCGGCCGGATCCAGGCTGTCGCCGGCCAGCCCCTCGCGCAGGACGCCCAGGTGCGCGCGCGGCCCGGGGAGCCCGTTGGTCAGTTGCTGCCAGGTCTCGCCGGCGTCGAGCGTGCGCCACACGGCGAGCTGCCCGTCATGGACGGTGCGGCCGTGGCCGGGATCGACGGGAATCACATAGAAGCCGTCCGGGTCGTGCGGATGGGCGGCGGCCGGGAAGCCGAAGTCGGAGGGCAGCCCGTCGGTGATCTCCGTCCAACTCGCCCCGGCGTCGCGGCTGCGGTAGACGCCCACGTGGGTCTGCGTGTACATGCGGTCGGCGTCCGCCGGGGAGATCACGACCTTGTGAACGCAGTAGCCCCATGCTGGGTCCTCCAGTGGCCAGTCGGCACGCATCCCTTCGTTGCGCGGCGCCCAGCTCGCGCCACCGTCGGCGCTGTGGAACAGGCCGAACCCCTGGACGTTGACGAACAGCTGCTGCGGGTCGCGATGGTGCGGCATCGTCGCGATGACGCCGAGCCGCCCGGGCGGCGAGGCGTCCGGCTCCAGCCACTGCTGGCGCGCCGGCTGGTCCTCGAGCGTCGTGAACAGGCTCCAGGTCGCGCCGCGATCCGTGCTCTGGAACACCCCTGGGTAGTCAGCGCCGGCGAAGAGTCGCCCGTCGGTGGCGGTGAGGCTGGAGACCTTGGTCAGCGGTGGGCCGTCTTCGCCGTAGCCGAGTCCCGTGCCTGACTGCTCCCAGGTTTCGCCGAGGTCCCCGCTGCGCCAGACGACCGTCCCGTGCCAGTCGCTGGCAGCGGCCGCGTAGACCATCCCGCTGTGCACGTCGCCGATCGCATGGAAGACCGGCCACGACTCACACAGTGGCCCGCGGAGCCGCCAATCACGGCGATCTCGGTCGCTGTCCATGAGAAACAAGCCCTTCCGCGTGCCGACCAGCAGCATGACGCGCATGCATCCTCCTCCGTTGAGCGCATTCTCCTCCACAACGACCGCTGCAGGCGAGCAAACTCATCGGTGGGGACATTGCAATCGAGCGGTACGACGTGAGAGCGTCCCGCTGATGTTGGAATGCCTGCGGACCGCATGACAGAGCTGACTGACGCCGCGACCTCGCCGCTGGCCGGTGCGCTCGTGGCGGCGCGGTTGCCGGCGCAAGACCTCGAGCGGGCTCGGCGCTTCTACGCCGACAAGCTCGGCCTGCAGCCCGCGGAGCAGCGACCGACGGGACTGCTGTACCGGACGGCCGGCGGCGTGTTCGCGCTGCACCCGTCGACCGGTCAGCCGCCCGGGACGTTCACGCAGATGGGCTGGGAGGTCGAGGACCTCGACGCGACGCTGGCGGAGTTGCGACGGCGTGGCGTCGAGTTCCAGCCGTTCGACCTGGCGGGCACCCGGACCGTCTACGGGGTTGCCGAGGTCGAAGGCCACCACGTCAGCGGTGGCGTCCGTGTCGAGCGCACGGCGTGGTTTCGGGACAGCGAGGGCAACTTGCTCGCCGTCTGGCAGCCCGTGCGCTAGGCGTTCTAGCCGAGGCGAAGGAGGGTCTCCTCGATCTCGGCACCTCGCGCATTCGCGTAGGAGACCTCGGTGCCGGTGATGCGGAATCCTGCCTGTTGCAGGACCCTGAGCGATCCGACATTGTCGCTGGCCGCACGAGCGTACACCGGTCGGATCCGCAGGGTCTGAAGGAAGCCCGTAAGCGCTTGGCTGGCCACTCCCCGTCCCCAGACCGAGCGATCGATCCAGTAGGTGATCTCGGTGTCGCCCTCGATGACGAAGCTGGAGATGCTGCCGACGAGACGGCCGTCTCGGGTGATTGCCCGCAGCATGA
>JAXDHL010000145.1:0-4375 GCA_034664525.1 Solirubrobacteraceae bacterium | reverse complement strand
GGCTGATCATCCTCGCCACCATCCCGGTCGGGATCACCGGGCTGGCGTTCGAGCACACGTTCCGCACGGTGTTCGCCAAGCCGCTCGCCGCCAGCCTGCTGCTGGTGGTCAACGGGCTGATCCTGCTCGCCGGCGAACGGGTACGCCGGCACGCGGACGAACCCGTGCCCGTGCAGGCGCGGGGCGAGCGCATGGCCGGCGGGAGCGCGGCGTCCGCCGGCCGCCGCGGGCGCTCCGCCGAGGACGTCGCGGTCGCGCTGGCGTCCGACCGCCGGATCGCGCGGCTCCCGTACCGCGACGGCATCATGATCGGCTCGTTGCAGATCCTCGCCCTGCTGGCCGGGATCAGCCGCTCGGGCGTGACGATGGTCGGCGGCCTGTGGCGCGGCCTGTCGCACGAGGACGCGGCGCGCTTCGCCTTCCTGCTGGCGACGCCGGTGATCTTCGCCGCCGGCGTCCTGAAGCTGCCGAGCCTCGCCGGCTCCGCCGGCGATCACATCCACGGGCAGGTCGTCGTCGGCGTCGTGGTGACCGGCGTCACCGCCTACCTGTCGGTCCGGTTCCTGGTGCGGTACTTCGAGACCCGCACGCTGACGCCGTTCGCGATCTACTGCCTGGTGGCGGGCGCCGCGAGCGTCGTGCGCTTCGCCGTGTAGGACCGCAACCGCGAGTACCATGGCCTCCATGTGCGCCGGCTGCGCGATGGCGGCAGCCGCGGGCGCGACCGGTGTCCGCTCGTGGTTGCAGGCCCACCACATGACGTGGCTGACGCCGGCGCGGCTGCATCGCATCACGATCGTGCTGATCGTGCTGGCGATCGCCGTGTCCACGCTGGGCGTCAGCGGGTCGTCGAAGACGCCGCACCCGGGCCGCAGCAGCGCCTCGCACGCACTGGTGCGTTGACCACGCTCTCCGGCTCGTCGCGCGCCGTCCGGGCGCCGCGGCAGCTGCCGATCTGGGCGGTGGCGGTCGGCTTCTGGGCGCTGGTGGTGGCGGTCATCGCGATCCGGCGGTCCGGGGTCGTCGAGTCGGAGCTGGCGGCCACCTTCGGCCTGGTGTTCGCGTCGATCGCCGTCGAGGCGCTGCCGTTCATCCTGATCGGCGCGCTCGTCTCGGCGGCCATGGCGGCGTTCGTGCCCGACGGTGTGTTCAGCTGGATCGGCCGGCTGCCGCGGTGGCTGCAGGTCCCCGGCCTGGCGGTCACCGGCGTGGTGTTCCCGGTCTGCGAGTGCGGGTCGGTGCCGGTCGCGCGACGGCTGATCGCGCGCGGCGTGCATCCCTCGGCGAGCATCGCCTTCATGCTCGCGGCGCCGGTCATCAACCCGATCGTGCTCGGCGCGACGTGGGTCGCCTACGGCGGCGGCACCCGCAGCCTGCAGATGGTGGTGGGGCGAGCGCTGCTCGGCCTCGCGGTGGCGGTCGCGGCGGGCTTCGCGCTCGCGCGCGACGGCGGCCCGGTGCTGCGGGCGGCGGCGATCGCCGACGACGACCACGACCACGAGCACGCCGGCTCGCGCCGGCAGGTGTTCGCCGAGCACCTGGCGGGCGACTTCCTGTTCATGGGTCGCTTCCTGGTCCTGGGCGCGGCGCTGTCGGCGCTGCTGCAGACCGTCGTGCCGCAGGGCGTGACCGCCGGCCTCGGCCACACGCCGGTGCTCGGGGCGCTCGTGCTGATGGGCCTGGCCTTCATGCTGTCGCTCTGCTCGGAGGCCGACGCGTTCGTCGCCGCCTCCTTCACCGCCTTTCCGCTGCCCGCGCAGCTCGCGTTCCTGGCCTTCGGGCCGGTCGCCGACACGAAGCTCGCGGTCCTGTACTCGGCGACGTTCCGCGGGCGCTTCGTCCTGCGGCTGCTGCTGGTCGCCGTCCCGGCCTGCCTGGCCGGCTCGCTCCTGTTCGCCGCGGTCACGTGACGCTGAGCGTCCGCACCGGCCGCCTGCTCGCCCTCAGCGCCTGGGCGGCGTGCCTCGCCTGGCTGCAGGTGAGCGGCCAGGTCGCCCGCTACCTCGGGCCGCGGACCGCCTGGGTGGTGCCGGTCGGGGCGCTCGGCCTCACGCTCGCGGCCGTGCTCTATGCGCGCGAGACGGTGGGATCGCCGGTCGCCGGCCGTGGGCTCGGCCGCCGGGAGGGCGCCGGCCTGGCAGCGGTGCTGGCGCCGGCGCTGGTCGTGCTGTGCATGGCCGACGCCACGCTCGGATCGCTGGCCGCCTCCAACAAGCTCTCGTCGCGTGGCGTGGACTTCTCCTCGCTGGCCGGGTCGCTGAGCCACGGTGGCTCGGACGTCGACTTCCTCGTGATCCGTGGCGCCGACGAGGACCCGGCGGTCGCTCGGGCGCGCGACATCACCCCCGGCCGGCCCGTGTCCCTCACCGGCTTCGTGCTCGCCGCGCCCGGGCACGGCGCTCCGCTGCGGCTTGCCCGCTTCTACATCACCTGCTGCATCGCCGACTCGGTCGCCATCGACGTGCCGGTCTACCTCGTGCACCCCGACCCGGGCCTGCGCAAGGACCAGTGGCTCACGGTCTCGGGCGTGCTCGCCCGGCGGGGACGGCGATTCGTGCTCGAGGCGGCCACCGCGCGCCACGTCCGGCAGCCGCGCAAGCCGTACCTGTTGTTCCGCGTCTAGACATCTGGACGCGGAGGTGCCCGAGTTACCCTGAAAGCAATGAGTCCGCCGCACGAGACGCGTGCCGACTGGGCAGCTCGCGCCACCGAGCGGCTCGCGCAGTCCGGCTACCGCCACGGCGGGGCCCGGGCGGCGGTGATCGAGTTGCTCGACCGCCAGGGCTGCGCGTTGTCCGCGCTGGAGGTCGAGGCGGCGCTCAACGCCGAGGGCGAGCGGCGGGTGAGCCGGGCGAGCGTGTACCGGATCCTCGAGGAGCTGGAGGCGCTCGGTCTGATCGCGCGCCTCGAGCTGGGCCGCGGCCTCGCGCGGTTCGAGCCGGCGCGCATGGAAGGGCATCACCATCACATGGTGTGCGACCGCTGCGGGGACATCATCCCGTTCGAGGATGAGGGGCTCGAGCGGTCGATCGCGCGGCTGGCGCGGTCGACGGCGTTCGCCGTGGCCGACCACGACGTCGTGCTGCACGGCGCGTGCGCCGACTGCCGCGATTGACGGCGGTGGCTCAGGCGCGCCCGAGCGTCCTCGACACGATCAGCACGGCGAGGTGGACCAGCACGAGGACTCCGGCGATCGACGCGCCGGCCGCCGTGCCCGCGTAGTAGGAGAGGTAGAGGCCCGCCGTGCCGGAGCCGACGGCGACGAGCACCCCCACGGCCATCATGGTCGGCAGCCGGCGCGTGACCAGCCGCGCGGTCGCGGCCGGCGCGACGAGGATCGCCACGACGAGCAGCGTGCCGAGGCCCTGGACGGCGACCAGGAGCGCGAGGGCGAGCATGCCGAGCAGCAGCGCGTCCGTGCGGGCGGGGGCGACGCCGAGCGACCTCGCGCTGGACCGGTCGAAGGCCACGACGAGCAGGCGGCGGTGCACCAGCGGCAGGACGGTCAGCGCCGCCAGGGCGAGCGCGCACGCCGCGGCCAGGTCGCCGTTGCTGACGCCGAGGACGTCTCCGAACAGCAGGTCCCCGAGGCGCGCGGGCGTGGCCGGCGACAGCGCCAGGAGCGCCCCGAGGCCGGAGAACCCGGTGACGACGATCGCGACCGCCGCATCGCGCCCGATGACCGGCGTGCGAGCGGCGCCGGCCGTGGCCGCCGCGGCCGCCAGCAGCGCGGCGCCGCCGCCGAGGCCGAGCGGGATGCCGACGAGGGACGAGACGACGAGCCCGGGGAGCATCGCGTGCGCGAACGACTCAGCGCTGTAGCTGAGCCCATAGAGCACGATCCAGCAGCCGAGGGCGCCGCCGCTGATGCCCAGCAGACCGAGCTCCAGCAGCGCCCGGACGCCGATCCCCGATCGCCATGGCTCGGTGAGCGCGTGCCACACCGGCCTCACAGCCCCTTGATCGAGCAGCCCCGAGCTGCGCCGGTGAAGCCGCGGACCATCTGGTCGGCGTTGGTCTGCTCCATGCCGAGATAGGTCCCGCCGGCGGAGCCGCGGGGACCGAGCGTGTCGCCGTAGAGCGTGTGGTCGGCGGACGCGCCGGTCTCGCGCGCGATGACGTCGGCCAGCTTGGGGTTGATCGAGCTCTCGGGGAACACCGCCCGCACCTTCTGCCGGCGGATCGTGCCGACGAGCGCAGCGAGATCGCGCGCGGACGGCTGCGCCTGGGTGGACTGCGACGGGATGACGGCCCCGACCACCTGGATGCCGTAGCGCTTGGCGAAGTAGCCGAAGGCGTCATGGTCGGTGACCAGGCGCCGCTGGTCCGCCGGGACGCCGGCCATGCACGCGACGATGCCGGCGTCCAGCCGCCG
>JAXDHL010000144.1:0-2562 GCA_034664525.1 Solirubrobacteraceae bacterium | reverse complement strand
CCGTCCGCTCCCAGCAGCAGCGGGACTTCAGCGGCCAGACCAGCACGCCGAGCGAGCGTCCGACGCAGACCGCGACGACGGCGCTGCCGGCCCCCAAGCTCAAGCCGCTGCCGGTCGCCGACGTCTTCGCCCAGCAGTGCGGCGTCTGCCACACGCTGAGCGCGGCCAAGTCCCGTGGCGGCATCGGGCCCAACCTCGACACCGCCCAGGGCCTGACCGCCGGCCGCGTCCGCGCGCAGATCGCCAACGGCTCGCCCGACGGCGCGATGCCGCCCGGGATCCTCGCCGGCGCCGACGCCGACCGCGTGTCGCGGTTCGTCGCCCGCGAGGCCGGCCGGAGAGCCAGGGGCTGAGCCGCCCCCGGCGGACGCGCCCTAGCATGGATCCTCATGCAGCCCGAGATCCATCTCCTGGGCATCTCGATCAAGACCTTCGGACTGTTCTTCGCGCTGAACTTCGTCGCGTGGGGCGCCCTCGTCGGCCGGCGCCTGCGCGAGCTCGGCCATCCGCCCGACTGGGCGTACGAGATGGTGGGCGCGGCGCTCGTCGGCGGCCTCGTCGGCGCGCGCGGCTACTGGCTCGTGCAGAACCACGCGTCGCTGAGCTTCGGGAGCGTCCTCGGCGGCTCGGGGCTCATCTGGTACGGCGGCCTGCTGGGCGGCGTCATCTCGGTCGGCCTGTGGGCGCGCTGGCGCGGCTTCCTCTCGCTCGAGCTCGCCGACATGGCGGGCCCGGCGCTGGCGCTCGGGTACGCGATCGGGCGGATCGGCTGCCAGATCTCCGGCGACGGCGACTACGGCAAGGCGTCGAGCCTGCCGTGGGCCATGGGCTACCCGCACGGCACGGTGCCGACGGCGCCCGGGGTCACCGTCCATCCGACGCCGATCTACGAGACGCTGGCGATGGGCCTCGTCGCGTGGGGCCTGTGGGCGCTGCGCGACCGCGTCCGCGGCGGCGTCCTGTTCGCCCTGTACCTCGTGCTGGCGGGCACCGAGCGGCTGCTCGTCGAGTTCGTGCGCCGCAACGCGGACGTCGCGATCGGCCTGACCGCCGCGCAGCTCGAGAGCCTCGTGCTCGTCGTCGTCGGCTCCGCGTGGCTGGGCATCCTCGCCCAGCGCGGCGGCCTCGTGCGCCGTGAGGGCGCACCCGGCCGTCCCGCCGTCGCGGCGACCTGAGACGGCGCGCTAGGCCGCGCTCCTCTCGAGCGCGGCGATCACGCGCTTGACCGTGTTGGACGGCACCGCGAAGCCGACGCCGGTGTTCGATCCCTGGCCGAAGCGGCCGGCCGACGCGCTCTCGATCTGCGAGTTGACCCCGATGACCTCGCCGCGCGCGTCGAGCAGCGGGCCGCCCGAGTTGCCCGGGTTCAGCGCGGCGTCGGTCTGGATGACGCCGCCGATCGAGGAGCCGTTCGGCGCGTCGATGGTGCGGCCGGTGGCGGACACGATGCCGGTGGTCAGCGTCCCCTCCAGGCCGAACGGGTTGCCGATCGCGTAGGTCGGGTCGCCGATCTGCGCCCGGCCGGAGTCGGCGAGCTTCAGTGCCGTCAGCGACGCCCCGCCGGTGTCGACGCGCAGCAGCGCGAGGTCGGTCGAGCGGTCCTGGCCGACGACGGTCGCCGGTCGCTTCGTGCCGTCGCTGAGCGTGACCGTGATCCGGCCGGCGCCGTCGACGACGTGCTCGTTGGTAACGACGAGCCCGTTCGCGGAGACCGCGAAGCCGGTGCCGGTCGCCGTCTGGCCCTGGCTCCCGCCGCCGGCGCCGAAGTAGGCGCTGTCCTGCGAGGCGCCGGTGGCGGTGATCGCCACGACGCTGCGCGAGGCGCGGCGGTAGATGGTGCGCGCGCTGACCGCCGGGCCCGCGGGCTCGGCGGTCGTCGCGGTCGCGGCGCTCGGGGGCGGCTTCACGGAGTCACGCAGCCCGATGGCGATGCCCGTCCCCCCGGCGCCTCCGATCACCGATGCGATGGCGACGACGACGAAGATCCGGGGAGAGCGCATGCCACCAGCGTGCACCGCCGGGCTGTGAGCGCGGTAAGACCCGCACGCCGACCCTGTCCCCGGGCTCGCGCCCGGGGACCGCGACGTCATCCCTCCCGCGGACTACTTCAGCGACGAGAAGGTGAAGTCGTGGGCGGCGTAGTAGCCGTTGGCCACGCCCACCACGTCCTTGGACTGCACGACCGCCGTCTTGTCCCACGTCAGCGGGATCGCCGGCGCCTGCTCGGCGATCATGTGGTTGACCTGCGCCCACGCCTTGTTGCGCTCGGGCCCGACGGGCTTGAGCGCCGCCGCCGCCATGGCGTCGTTGATCGCCGGGACGTTGAGCTGCGGCCAGTTGACGTTGCCCTGCTGCAGGATGTTCTTGCCGTTGAAGGTGGCGTCGAGCATCGACTGCGGGTCGGAGAAGTCCTTGAACCACCCGACGTTCGGGCAGAGCGCGACGTTGGCCTTCGGCACGCTGCAGAACTTCGTGTACAGCGTGTCCTGGGGCACCTCGCGCAGGTTCAGCTGGAAGCCCAGCTTGCCCATCTGGTTCTGGAAGACCTCGGCGGTCTTGCGC
>JAXDHL010000143.1:0-13390 GCA_034664525.1 Solirubrobacteraceae bacterium | reverse complement strand
AGTTGCTCGAGGACGCCGGGCCGTGGGCGCGCCGCCGCTGGCGCGCGCGCCTCGAGGTCGCGCCGGGGCCGGCCACGCTGATCGCCCGCGCGTGGGACTCCGCCGCCGCGACCCAGCCCGAGGATCCCGCCGCGCTGTGGAACCCGAAGGGCTACCTGAACAACTCGTGGTGCCGCGTCGCCGTCACAGCGCGCTAGCCAGCGCCCGCCCGGCGGTCCGCCCGGAGAAGATGCAGCCGCCCAGGAAGGTGCCCTCGAGCGCGCGGTAGCCGTGCATCCCGCCGCCGCCGAAGCCGGCGACCTCGCCGGCGGCGTACAGCCCGGGCAGCGGCTCGCCGGAGGCCTGCAGCACGCGGCCGGACAGGTCGGTCTGCAGCCCGCCGAGCGTCTTGCGGGTGAGGATGTTGAGCTTGACGGCGATCAGCGGGCCGGCGCCGGGGTCGAGCAGCTTGTGCAGCGCCGCCACGCGCGTGACGCGGTCCGGCACGTACCGCCGCGCCTCGCGGATCGCGGCGATCTGGAGGTCCTTGGCGTACGGGTTGTCGAGCTCACGGTCGCGCGCGACGACCTCGGCCTCGACGGTCGCGAAGTCCAGCAGCGGCTCGCCGTGAACGCGATTCATGCCGTCCACCAGCGCGCGCAGGTCGCGCTCGACGACGAAGTCGGGGCCGTGCTGCTTGAACGCCTCGACCGGCGCCGGCGCGCCCGACCCGACGCGCGAGCGCAGCAGCTCCGGCACCGAGCGGTCCGTGATGTCGGGGTTCTGCTCGGAGCCCGACAGCGCGAACTCCTTCTCGATGATCTTCTGCGTCAGCACGAACCACGTGTGCTCATGGCCGGTGGTCATGATGTGCGCGAGCGTCCCGAGCGTGTCGAAGCCCGGGAAAAGGGGGACAGGCAACCTTTTCCCGGTCGCGTCGAGCCACAGCGACGACGGGCCGGGGAGGATGCGGATGCCGTGCATCGGCCAGATCGGGTCCCAGTTGCGGATGCCCTCGACGTAGTGCCACATGCGGTCCGGGTGGATGACGTTGCCGCCCGCGTCCTGGGTGATCTGGATCATCCGCCCGTCGACGTGGTGCGGGACGCCGGAGATCATCTGCTTCGGCGGCTTGCCCATCCGCGCCGGCCAGTTGCGGCGCACCAGCTCGTGGTTGCCGCCGATGCCGCCGCTCGTGACCACCACGGCCTGCGCGGTCAGGTCGAACGCGCCGACCTCCTTGCGCGAGCTCTCCTGGCCGCGGAGCACGGTGCTCGGCTCGAGCACCGCGCCCGACACGCCGCCGGGGCCGAGCGCGTCGACCCGGTGGCGGAAGCGCAGCTCCACCGTCCCGCGCGCGACCGCCGCGAGCACGCGGCGCACGAACGGCTCGATGATCCCCGGCCCGGTTCCCCACGTGACGTGGAAGCGCGGGTCCGAGTTGCCGTGGCCGTTCGCGCCGTAGCCGCCGCGCTCCGCCCAGCCGACGTTCGGCAGCCAGCGCACGCCCTGCTCGTGCAGCCACGCGCGCTTCTCGCCGGCGGCGAACGCGACGTAGGCTTCGGCCCACTTTCGCGGCCACTCGTCGTCGGGCCGGTCGAAGCCGGCGGTTCCCATCCAGTCCTGCAGCGCGAGCTCGTAGGAGTCCTTGATCCGCAGCCGTCGCTGCTCGGGCGAGTCGACCAGGAACAGGCCGCCGAAGGACCAGAACGCCTGGCCGCCCAGCGACACCTCCGGCTCCTGGTCGACCACGATCACCCGCCGGCCCGCGTCGGCCAGCTCGGCCGCCGCCACGAGGCCTGCCAGGCCCGCTCCCACCACGATCGCATCCGCGTCCATGGCGCGCAGCGTACGGTTCCGCCCCATGACGAGCGTCCGGTTGGCCACCTACGACCTGTTCCGCGCCCACGGGATGACGACGATGTTCGGCAATCCGGGCTCGACCGAGCTGCCGATGCTCAAGGACTTCCCGTCCGACTTCCGCTACGTGCTCGGGCTGCACGAGGGCGTCGTGATCGGCATGGCCGACGGCTACGCGCAGGCGTCCGGCAGGGTCACGCACGCGAACCTCCACACGGCGCCCGGCGTCGGCAACGCCGGCGGGGCGCTGTTCAACGCCTGGGCGAACAAGGCCCCGCTGCTGGTCACCGCCGGCCAGCAGGTGCGTGCGCACATGACCATGCAGGCGAACCTCACGAATCGCGAAGCGGTCGAGGTCCCGAAGCCGTTCGTGAAATGGAGCTACGAGCCGCCGCGCGCGCAGGACGTGCCGGCGGCGCTCGCGCGCGGCATCCACCTCGCCTCGCTGCCGCCGCACGGGCCGGTGTTCGTCTCGGTCCCGATGGACGACTGGGACGCCGAGGTCTCCGACGGCGAGGCGGCGCGCGCGATCGCCCGCCGCGTCGGCGGCCGCGCGGTCCCGTCGCCGGACGCCGTGCGCGCGCTCGCGCGGCGGATCGACGAGGCGACCGACCCGGTCATGGTCGCGGGCCCGGACGTCGACGCGAGCGGCGGCTGGGATGCGGCGGTCGCGCTGGCCGAGAAGGCGCGCCTCCCGGTCTGGGCGACGCCGGCGCCCGGCGGCGGGCGGATCGGCTTCCCGGAGGGCCACCCGCACTTCCGTGGCGTGCTCCCGCCCGCGATCGGGCCGCTAGGGCAGACGCTCGAGGGCCATGACCTCGTGCTCGTGGTCGGCTCGAGCGTGTTTCCGTACTACCCGTACATCCCCGGGCCGGCACTGCCGGAGGGCACCGCGCTGGTGCAGGTGACCAGCGATCCCGACGAGGCGGCCCGCGCGCCGATGGGCGAGGCGCTCGTCGCCGACGTCGCGCTGACGCTGCGGGCGCTGGCCGACATGGTGCGGGCCTCCGGCCGCGCCGCGCCCGGGGCCGCCGACCGTCCCGGCCCGCCGGAGGACGGCGACCCGATGAACCCGGGCGATGTGCACGGCGTGCTGGCCGAGCTGCTGCCCGAGGACGGGATCGTCGTGCTCGAGTCGCCGTCGAGCACGCTGGCGCTGCGCAACCGGCTGCGGATCTCGCGGCCCGGCTCGTACTACTTCGGCGCCGGCGGCGGGCTCGGGTTCGGGCTGGCGGCCGGCATCGGCGTCCAGCTCGCGCAGCCGGACCGGCCGGTCGTCTGCGTGCTCGGCGAGGGGTCGGCGCAGTACGCGATCAGCGGCTTCTGGACCGCCGCCGCCTACGACGTCCCGGTCACGTTCCTGGTTTTGCGCAACAGCGAGTACGCGATCCTCAAGTGGTTCGCCGACCTCGAGCAGGTCGCCGGCTCGCCCGGCCTCGACCTGCCGGCGCTCGACACCGCCGCGGTCGCCACCGGCTATGGGGTCCCGTCCGCGAAGGTGTCCGGGCTCGAGGAACTGCGCAGCGCGCTGAGCGAGGCGCTGGGCGACGGCTCCGGCCCGCGCCTGGTGGAGGTCGGCGTCACCCCGGGCATGGCCCTGTTCTGAGAGCCCGGATCCCTCGGGCTAACGTCGACAGCATGCCGATCGTCGTCCACCAGGCGCAGCCGGCGCGCCCGGCCGGCGACGACGTCCACCAGCCCGGGATCGCCGAGCGCCAGCAGCGCCACCTGCGGCTGGCCGGCGTCGACGGCGACCGGGCGCGGCTGCGCGAGTGGGCGGCGACGGCGCGCGAGCTGATGGCCGAGCACGCGGGGCAGCGCCTGACGGTCACGCTGGGGATCGGCGCCGGCCCGCTGCCGCTGTTCCCCGGGGACGAGCTCGACCCGGCGCGCTCCGACGGCGACCTCGGCATCCAGGTCTGCGCCGATGACGAGCTCGTCGCCGCGGGCGCGCTCGCGGCGCTGGTCCGCGAGCCGCGCTGGGTCCAGGCCGGTTCGATCGGCGAGGCGGCGCCGACCCCGCGCAACCTGCTCGGCTTCAAGGACGGGACGCTCAACCTGCGCCGGCCGCAGGAGCTCGACGAGCACGTGTGGACGCCCGAGGGCGGGACGTTCCTCGTCTACCGCCGCATCCGCCTCGACGTCGCCGGCTGGCTGGCGCTGCCGGTCGAGCGCCAGGAGCTGATCATGGGCCGGCGCAAGGTCAACGGCGGCCCGCTCGGCGGCGGCCGGGAGTACGAGGAGCGGGTGCTCGACGCGCTGCCGGACGACGCGCATGTGAAGCTGTCGGCGCCGGACACCAACGGCGGCGTCTCGATGCTCCGCCGTGCCTACGACTTCACCGACGCGCCCGACGACGCCGGGCTCGCATTCATCTGCTTCGTGCGAGACCCGGCGTCGCAGTACGTGCCGATGCAACGCCGGCTGGCGGACCGCGACGCGCTGAACGCGTACGCGGTCCACACGGCGAGTGCGCTGTTCGCGATCCCGCCGCTGCCGGTCGTCGGTTGATCGCTACGGCGTCGGGTCGCTGAACACCCCGCCGTAGATGTCGGAGTTGCCGAACCGCTGGTCGGCGCAGTCCTGCTGCGGGTTCGGCCGCAGCGACTCCGCGGACGGCTCGGCCCCGGCGTCGCCGCCCTTGGCGGCCTCGCCGCGCGGCTCCTCGGCCTCGGCCGTCTGGGCGCCGGTCGAGACCGCCTCGTCGTGCAGCGCCTGGCGGTACGTGTCGACCGCCGGGCAGTCAGCCGCGTTGCGGACGTCGTTCCAGACCGCCGCGCCGTAGGTGTTCGTGGCCGCCGCGTAGACGTAGTCACCGAGGAACTCGGCGGCCAGGTCGTTCTGCGACGACCCGCGGGCGTCACCCGAGGCGCCACGGTGGATCTCTGTGAACCCGGCGGCGTCCGTCGCAGTGGCGTCCGCGTGCAGCACCACCCCCACCAGCTGGCGGTCGTTGCCCGCGCCGACGGCGGAGTCGCGGAACGGCGTGGTGAACGCGTTGTAGACGACGTACACGTCCTTGCCGTTCGGCGAGATCGCCGGTGCGGCGTAGTAGCCGCGATCGCCGCCCTGCGTGATGTCGATCGGCGCGCTGAACGACGCACCCCGGTCGGTCGACGTCGAGTACATGACCCGCGCGGCGGCCGGCGAGCCCTTGCCGTCGACCCAGGACATGACGATCTGGTTCGACGCCCCGGTCCCGGAGGGCGCGTTGTTGGCGATGTCGACCGACGGCACCGGTGACAGGTCGCTGCGGGCGCCGGCGACGCCGTCGAGCACGCAGCGCCCGATCGAGGCCTCGATGTAGCCGCAGGTGTCGAACGCGCCGAAGATCGTGCGCGGCTTCGAATACGTGTCGCCGCCGTTCGTCGACGTGATCAGCTGGATCTTGCCCTCGGCGGCGCCCGCCGCGGCGGCGATCTGGTAGACGAACACGTAGACCTTGCCGGCCGAGTCCGTGCGGACCGTGCAGCCCGAGCGGCCGAAGCCGTTGTTCGAGCTGGTGTTGTTGGCCGCCGCGCTCACCTGCTGCGACGTGAAGCTCTCGCCGCCGTTGGTGGAGCGCAGCACGAACAGCGGCTGGCCGCCGTGCGAGGCCGAGCGGAACCCGGCGTAGCACACGTAGACGTTGCCGAAGTGGCTGGAGGACTCGGCGTTGTCGGCCCAGATCTGCTCCTTGTCCGAGAACAGCGCGCTGTTCTGCTTGGACGCGATCACCGGGGCGCTCCACGCGCTCTCGTCACCGGACGCCGCGGCGGGCACGTCGTCGGTGTGCGAGACGGCGATCGCCTCGAACCCCTTGAACGCGGTCGAGCCGGTCGTCTTGGAGGTCAGGTTCGCGTAGTACAGGCGCGAGCCGTTGTCGTAGCTCGGCTTGCCGCCGCTGAACGCGGGACCGAAGGCGACGGCCGGATCGCCGTCGGAGACCAGCCCGTGCTCGGCGTAGTTGGGCAGCGTGCCGATCGGCCCGGTCGAGGCCGTGCACGGCGGGTCGCCGTCGCCGACCGCCCCGGTGCAGGTGCGCGCGCTCAGTCCGGTGTAGGTCGGCTGGGTCCAACTCGCGCCGGTGTCCTGGGAGATGTACAGCCCCGAGACGCCGACGTCGGCGGTGAACGGGCAGGTGTCGTCGGGGCCCGCGTTGCAGGCCTCCATGTCGATGTTGTCGTTCGCGCCCGAGACGAGCACGCTCGGGTTCAGCGGATCGACCGCGACCGCCGGCTCGTTCTGCTTGTTGGCCGAGAACGGCGTGGCCGGACTGCCCGAGCTGACGAGCGTGTCGGCTGCGGCGGATGCGGACACGGCACCGGCGAGTGATGCCACGGCCACCCCACAGGCCACGGCGAAGCTGCGAACTCGCAAAAGAACCCCCCTTGCGATTGACTGGATTTGGTCGCAACCTAACTGTGTTGGGGCCCGGTTGGAAGGGCGCGCCTGGGACCATGTCAGCCGATGAGTGCGATCTCCGATGCGGCCGGGCAGGCCTGGCCGCCGTTCGCGCTCGTCGCCGGCCTGCTCTGCGTCGGCGCGGTGGCGGAGGCGGAGGGGCTGTTCGCCGCCGCCGCCGGGCGGGTGACCCGGCCGGGGCGCACGGCGCTCGGCGTCCTGGCCGGGCTGCTCCTGCTCGACGCGGCGGTCACCGCGGTGCTGAACCTCGACACCGCGGCGGCGTTCATGACGCCGCTGATGCTCTACGCGGCACGCGGACTGGGCGTGGGCGAGGCGCCGTTCCTGTACGGCGCGGTGCTGATGGCCAACGCCGCGTCGCTGCTGCTGCCGGGCGCGAACCTGACCAACCTGCTGGTGCTGGCCGAGGAGCCGGAGTCCGGCGCGACGTTCATCGCGCGCACGCTGCCCGCCGCGCTGGCCGCGGCGGTCGTGACCGGGGCCGGGCTGCTGTGGTGGGCGCACCGCACGCGCGAGCACCCGGTGGCGGTCGAGCCGCCGCGGGCGCCGGCCTTCCGGCCCGGGCCCGGCACGCTCGCGGTGGTCGTCGCCGCGGCACTCGTGCTCGCGCTGCCGCGGCCGGCGCTGCCCGTCCTGGGCGTCGGGCTGCTCACCGGAGCGGTCGCCGTCGGGCGCGCCGAACTGGACCTCGCCCGCCTGCGCCGCGCCGTCGGTCCGGCGTCGCTGCTCGCGCTGCTGGCGGTCGCGATCGGGCTCGGGACGCTGGCCCGCGACTGGTCGGCGCTCGACGACGCGCTGTCCGGGCTCGCGCGGGCGCCGACCACGGCCGTGGCGGCCGGCGCGTCGGTCGCCGTCAACAACCTGCCGGCGGCGACGCTGCTGTCGGCGCACCCGCCGGCGCACCCGCGCGCGCTGCTGCTCGGCCTCGACCTGGGGCCGAACCTCGCCGTCACCGGCTCGCTGTCGGCGCTGATCTGGTGGCGCAGCGCGACCGCGCTCGGTGCGCGACCCTCCGCGTGGACCTACACGCGGGTGGGCGCGCCGCTGGCGATCCTGGCCATGGCGGCGGGCCTGCTGGCCCTGGCCGGAACCTAGGATCCTTCGATGACCGAGGGGCAGGCCATCCTCGCCGCCGGCGCGTTGCTGGCCGCCGCCCTCGGTGCATCGCTGCTGGCCGGCCGGATCCGCGTCCCCGGTCTGCTGCTGTTCCTGGGGCTCGGCATGGCGATCGGGTCCGACGGCCTCGGCTGGATCCACTTCAGCGACTATCACGCGGCGCGCACGGTCGGGATCGTCGCGCTCGCGCTGATCCTGTTCGAGGGCGGCCTGACCGCGGGCTACGACGAGATCCGGCCCGTGCTGCCCGCGGCGGCCTCGCTTGCCGTCGTCGGCACGATCGTGACGGCGATCGTCGCCGGGCTGTCCGCCGCCTGGCTGTTCGACCTCAGCACGCTCGAAGGGCTGCTCGTCGGGTCGATCCTCGCCTCGACGGACGGCGCGGCCATCTTCGCCGTCCTGCGGGGGTCGACCCTGCGCCGCCGGCTGGCCCGCACGCTCGAAGGCGAGGCCGGCTTCAACGACCCGGTGGCGGTCCTGCTCGTGCTCGGCTTCATCCACTGGATCACCAAGCCGGGCTACGGGCTGGCGGACATGGCGCTGCTGTTCGTGGAGGAGATCGGCATCGGGCTGCTGACCGGCCTGCTCGTCGGCCGGCTCGCCGTGCTCGGGCTGCAGCGCACGCGGCTGGCGTCCGCCGGGCTGTACCCCGTCGCGTCGCTGGCGATCGCCGCGATCGCGTTCGGCGCCGCCGATGTCCTGCACGGCTCCGGCTTCCTCGCCGTCTACCTCGCCGGGCTCGAGCTCGGGTCGGGCCCGATCCCGGCCAAGCGCACGATCACGACCTTCCACACGGGCATGGGCTGGCTCGCCCAGGTCGTCATGTTCCTCGCGCTGGGCCTGCTGGTGTTCCCGTCGCAGCTCGGCGGCGTCGCCGTCGAGGGGACGCTGCTCGCGCTCGTGGTCGTGGTCGTCGCCCGGCCGCTCGGCGTGTTCGTCGCGACCGCCGGGCTCGGCTACGACGTGCGCGAGAAGGTCGTGCTCGGCTGGGCCGGGCTGCGCGGCGCGGTCCCGGTCGTGCTCGCGACCTTCGCGGTCATCGAGGGCGTCCCGCACTCGCTGGAGTTCTTCAACATCGCGTTCTTCGCCGTCCTGCTGTCGACGATCCTGCAGGGCACGACGTTCGAGCCGCTGGCGAAGATGCTCGGCGTCACGACCGACGAGTCGGCGCTGCCGGCCTCGCTGCTCGACGTCGGCGCCGTGCGCCGGCTCGGCGCCGAGGTGATCGAGTTCCCCGTCCACGAGGGCGACGCGATCGCCGGCCGCCGGGTGCGCCAGTCCGGGCTCCCGCGCGAGGCGCTGCTGAACGTGATCATCCGCGGCGAGCAGGCGATCCTGCCGCGCGGCGCGTCGCGCATCGAGGCCGGTGACCGGCTGCACCTGCTCGTCCGCCAGGAGGCGGCGATGGAGCTGCGCGGGCTGCTCGAGCGCTGGCGCACCGGGCCGCTCGGACCGACCAGGCGCACCCGGCCGCTGCCGCGCGCCGCGCCGCGGCCGTTCACCATGCGCCCGTGGGATCCGGCGGACGGGGACGCGGCGGCGCCGCACGCGATCGGGCGGACCGCGGTCCACGACCAGCTGCGCACCCGCCGCGACGGCACCGCCGGCGCGCTCGTCGTGCTCGAGGACGGCCGCTACGCGTTCACGGGCGCGATCCTCGCGATCGGCACCCGCATCGCGGTCCAGGACGCCGCCCGCCGCCAGCTGCGGCTGACCGACGACGACTCCGAGCGCGGCTGGTGGCGGCAGGTCATCGGAGCGCTCGCCGCGCCGGAAGACTAGAGCCCGTCGGTCTCGGCCTCGGCCAGCAGGCGCTCGCGCAGCGGGTCCGGCAGCGGCGTCGAGCGGCCCTCGGCATAGTCGTAGCCGACGAGCACCCCGTAGCCCTCGGCCGCCAGGCGCCCCTCGACCAGCATCCGGAACGGGACCCGGAAGGACGAGCGGGCGACGTCGCTGACCGAGCACTCGATCGAGACCTGCTCGTCGTACAGCACCGGCGAGCGGTAGTTGATGTGGCACTCGGCGAAGATCAGGCCGAAGTCGCTGTGTTCGGGATGCGCGGGATCGTGGTTCGGCATCAGGTGGCGCAGGTACGAGATCCGCGCCGTCTCGAAGTAGCGCAGGAAGACGACGTTGTTGAGGTGGCGCATGGCGTCGAGGTCGCCGAACCGCACTCGCTCCACGTGCACGAAGCCGCTCATCGGGGGCGGACCCTACCCCAGTCCGGTTTGTAGGATGCGCGTTATGGGCATGCGGCGGTGAGCACCGGGGAGGCGCCGTCAAACGAACAGGAGGACCGCTCATGCGCGGCTTCAGCCTGACCGTCGGACAGCTGGCACCAGACGTCGTATGCGTTGGTCTGAGCGGGGAGCTCGACATCTCCCGCGCCCTGCTGCTCGAGCAGGAGCTGCGCGCGATCGAAGCCGCGGCGCCGGCCTGCATCGTCATCGACCTGTCGCAGCTGGACTTCGTGGACTCGTCCGGGCTCGCCCGCCTGATCGCTGCCCGCCGGCGCGCGCAGCGATCGCCGTGGCGGCTGGTGCTCGTCGAGGGGTCGGCCGTCATCCAGCGGCTGCTGGCGCTGTCGGCGCTCGACAAGGTGTTCGAGTTCGTCGCGTCGCCCGAGGACGCGCTGACTAGCCAGATCGCTTGACCAGCGCGCCCGCGAGGGCGGCGGCGGCGGGCTTCGGCGTCCCGGCGGCGCCGAACGGCAGCGGGCGCACCGCCGGCCCGAGCCAGGAATACGGGTCCATCACGCCCCACACCGTCAGCCCGGTGCACGACCGGTTCGTCGCACAGGCCGACGCCGCGGCGGCGTAGGCGGCGGCCTGCGCCTGCAGGCTCGTCGTGGGCGCGATGCCGACGTCCATCTCGGTGATCTCGGTCTTCAGCCCGAGCTTGGCGAAGCGGTCGATCGTCGCCGACAGGTCGTCCTTGGTCGGCGCGTCGCGCACGTTCGTGTGGTTCTGCAAGCCGATGCCGTCGATCGGGACGCCGCGATGCTCGAGCCGCTTGACGAGTGCGAGCAGTGCGGTCTGCTTCGGTCCCGGGCGCTCGGCGGCCAGCTCGTTGAGGAACAGCTTCGCCTGCGGATCGGCCCGGTGCGCCTCGTCGAACGCGACGTCGATGAAGCGCTCGCCGAGCGCCTGGTAGAAGACGCTCCTGGTCAGCGTGCCGTTCTCCTCGAGCGGCTCGTTGACGACGTCCCACTGGGCCACGCGACCCTTGTAGCGCGAGACGAGCGTGCGCACGTGCTCGCGGATCACCGCCTCCATCGCCTTGGCGTCGAAGCTGCCGTCGCGGACCCACGGCGGCAACTGGAGATCCCACACCAGCGGATGGCCGCGGACGCGCTTGCCGGTCTTGACGGCGGCGTCGACGATCGCATCCGCCTCGCCCCAGTTCCAGCGGCCGCGCTCCGGTTCGATTACCTCCCACTTCATCGCGTTCTCGGGCGTGACCGAGGTGAACGAGCGCAGCCAGCGACCGAGATAGGCCGGATCCTGCTCGGCGTGCGCGGCGGTCACGGCGGCGCCGAAGAAGCGCACGAGCGCGGCCGGCTTGGCCACGAAGCGCTGATAGCCGGCGGGGAGCAGGATGCGCTCGGACGATCGGGCCGGCGTCGGCTTGGAGCCACCGCAGCCGGCGAGCAGCGCCGCGGCCGCGGCCGCCGCGGCGAGCGCCCTAAGCGTCGGCGTCGGAGTGCTGGTCGGTGTCGCCGACCGCGGAGTCGTCGTCCTCGGCCGGGACCGGGGGCGGCGCGTCGGCGGACTCGCCGGCGCCGGCGTCGTCGTGCTGGTCGTCGTCGTGACGGGGATCGTGCTCCATGCCGGCCACGCTGCCCGCGCACGGCCGGTCCGCAAACGCAACCGGGCGCGGCTCAGTTGAGCGTCGGGTCGAGCGGCATGCGGGCGATCAGGCGCAGCTTGCCGCCCTGGCGGTCGAGCACGCGGCTCCACAGCGTCGGCGCGTCGGAGTCGAAGATGTCGTCCACGAGCGCGTCGGCGATGATCCAGTCGTCGCGCTCGAGCTCGGCCTCGAGCTGGCCCGGGCCCCAACCGGCGTAGCCGGCGAACACCCGCGCGCGCCCGAGCTGGGTGGCCACCCGGTCGGACTCGTCGTCGACGGCGACGAACCCGACCGCGCCGGTGACGAGCTGCGTGCCGGGCTCGGGCTGCTCGTACTCGGCGAGCACCAGCACCGCGGACGGCTGCACCGGTCCGCCGACACGGACGGGATCGTCGCCGGGGGTCAGGTCCTCGAGGTCGGGGACGGCCTCGCCGACCGTGGTCTCCGACGGGCGGTTGAGCACGACCCCCAGCGCGCCGTCGGCGTTGTGCTCACCGATCAGCACGACCGCGCGCACGAAGTTCGGGTCCAGCAGCGTCGGCCCGGCGATCAGCAGCTGTCCGCGCAGCGTCTTCATCAGTCCGCGGGCGCCTCGTCCTGCTCGGGGTCGGCGATCGGGGCGCCCTCGCTGAGGGCCGCCGGCTTCGGCACGCGCGCGCCGGCGGCGTCGAGCCGGGCGCGCACCTGCTTGGCGGCCGGGCCGACCAGCGCGCGTTCGGGCGGGCTCATGCCGGCCCACTGCCCGCGCAGGTCGGCGAGCACGCCCGACGCGGCGTCGAGCCGGTCGCGGGCGGTGGTGAACGCGTCCTCGTCGAGGGCTTCCTCGGCAGCCGAGACCTCGAGCGAGGCGTCTGCGAGCAGCTTGAGGTGCGCGTCCATCGCGTGCCCCAAGCTAGCGACCTCGAACGCACCGTCCGCATCGTGCGGGGATTCGCGCCGCCGCGTCCGGCGACGGACGGCCGTGGGGGCGGCTTCCGACCGGGCGGCTTGTCATGTTGCCGGACCCATGACGGTCGCTGCCGCTCCCGCCGCCCGTGCTCGCCGGCCCCTGCCTCCGTGGCCGGCGGACCGGCCCCTGCGCAAGTGGCAGACCGCGGCGCTGGGCGTGCTCGATGCGCACGGCGGTGAGGCGTTCCTGGCCTCGGCCACGCCGGCGGCAGGCAAGACCACGTTCGGCCTGCACGTCGCGCACCGCATGCTGTCGGCCGGCGCGGTCGCCCGCGCCGTGGTGGTCGCGCCGACGACGCACATCTGCCGCCAGTGGGCGGCCGACGCCGCGCGCTACGGGATCGACCTCGAGCCCAACCGGCCCAACGGCGAGGGCCCGGAGCCGCGCGACCGCCACGGGATCACCGTCACCTACCAGACGATCGCCGCCGGGCCGAAGGTCCACCGCGCGCGGACGCTGGCGGTGCCGACGCTGCTGATCGCCGACGAGCCGCACCACATGGGCGAGCAGGCCGCGTGGGGGCAGACGATGGTGTCCGCGTTCGGCGCGGCGCCGCTGAAGCTGCTGCTGTCGGGCACGCCGTTTCGCTCGGACAACACGGCCATCCCCTGGGTGACCTACGACGACGACGGCGTCTCGCGAGCCGACTTCACCTACTCCTACACGCAGGCGCTGTTCGACCGCGTGTGCCGCCCGGTGACGTTCTGCACCTACGACGGCGACATGGAGTGGATGAGCGACGGGCGCCGGCGCCACGCGGACTTCTCGGTGCTGCTCCCGGCCGCCGAGTCGGCGCGGCGGCTGCGCACGGCGCTCGATCCCGACGGCGACTGGGTGACGCAGGTGCTGCGCGACGCCGACCGCCGGCTGGCCCAGCTGCGCGCGACCGACCACCCGCGGGCGGGCGGGCTGGTGATCGCCGCCGACAAGGAGCACGCCGACCGGCTCGCCTCGCGCCTGGAGGCCCTCACCGGCCAGCGCCCGCCGGTCGTCACCTCCGACGACCCGGGCGCGTCCAAGCGCATCGCCGCCTTCGGCGCGTCCAGCGAGCCGTGGCTGGTGTCGGTCCTGATGGTCTCCGAGGGGGTCGACATCCCGCGCCTGCGGGTCGGCGTCTACGCCACCGCGGCGCGCACGGAGCTGTTCTTCCGCCAGGTCGTCGGGCGCTTCATCCGCCGCACGCCCGGTCGCGGGAAGCAGATGAGCTGGCTGTTCCTGCCATCGGACCCGAAG
>JAXDHL010000142.1:0-5034 GCA_034664525.1 Solirubrobacteraceae bacterium | reverse complement strand
CCGCACGCCAACAGCACCGACCCGAAGAGGCGGGGGAACCGTACGAGAGGCCAGCCGGACCGCGGGCGTCCGCGCCGTTAACTGGATCCGATGCCCTTCGCCAGCAACGGAACCGTCAAGCTCCATTGGGAGAGCTTCGGTGCGGGGCCGGCGGTGCTGCTCGTGGCCGGACAGGGGATGACCGTGGACGGATGGTGGTCGACGATCCCGGTGCTGGCCCGCTCGTTCCGGGTGATCGCCTTCGACCACCGCGACACCGGGGGCAGCAGTCGCTCGACCTGGCCCTACGCGGCCGCGCACCTGGCCCAGGACGCCGTGGCGGTCCTGGACGCCGCCGGCGCGAGGACCGCCCACGTGTACGGCATCTCGCTCGGCAGCCTCGTGGCGCAGGAGATCGCCCTGCGGCATCCCGATCGGGTCGAGTCCCTGGTCCTCGGTGCCAGCTCCGCCGGCGGGTTCGCCGCCTACAAGCCCTCGCCGACATCGGCCGCGCAGACGTTCCTGGTTCGCGCCGGCGCCATGGGACCGGAGGAGGCGGCGTGGGCCGCGGTTCCGTACACCTACGCCGAGAAGACCCGCCGCGACCACCCGGAGCGCATCGCCGCCGACATCGCCCATCGGGTGAGCGCGCCGCCCGAAACCGCCGCCTACCTGCACCAGGCGACCGCGGTGGCGACGCACGACGCGTACGAGCGGCTCAACCAGCTGGTGGCGCCGACGCTCGTCGTCCACGGCGAGCAGGACGTCTTCGTGCCGCCGGCCAATGCGCTGGTGCTGGCCGAGCGGATTCCCGGCGCGCAGCTGCGGCTGTGGCCGGACGCGGCGCACATGTACATCGTCGACGAGCCCCGGGCCGATCAGGAGATCGCGAGCTTCCTCCTGGGCCACTCCGCCGCGCGGCCCGTGCTTCACCTCGCCGCTGCCTGATCAGCCCTCGTCGGCTTCGCGTGGCCCGTCCGCTGCCCGGATCCGCACGGCGCCGATGCGCCGGTCCTCGACGCCGTCGACCGTGAGCCGGTGGCCGTCGACCTGGACCTGGTCGCCGGGTCGCGCAATGCGACCCAGCCGCGCGGTCACGAGTCCGCCGACGGAGACGTAGTCGCCGCTCGGCAGATCGATGCCCTCGTCGCTGAGATCGGCGACCGGGACATCTCCGTCGACGAGCAGCTCGCCTTCGAGCGTGTGCCGGATCGCGGGCTCGTCGATGTCGCTCTCGTCGACGATCTCGCCGACGATCTCCTCCACGATGTCCTCGACCGTCACGACGCCGCCCGTCCGGCCGTACTCGTCGACGACGACGGCGAGCGTCGCGTGGGCTCGCTGAAGATCCTCGAGCAGCGCGTCGAGCGGTCTCGTCTCGGGGACGATGACCGCCGGTTGCACGACCTTGGACACCGGCGTGTCGCGACCGCTGGACCGCTCGGCCCGCACGAGGTCGGCCAGCAGCACGACGCCGGTGACCGCGCCGCCACTGCTCACGACCGGCAGGCGGGAATGGCCGGATTCCAGCGAACGCTCGATCGCGGTCTGCACGCTGTCGGTCTCGGCCACGCCGACGACGTCGTGGAACGGCGTCATCACGTCGCGCGCACGCCGCTCGCCGAGGTCGAAGACGCCGGACAGCATCTCCGCTTCGTGCTCGTCGAGACTGCCGCCGGCCAGGGACTCCGCGATCAGCTGCTTGAGCTCCTCGCGTCCGCCGCTGCGCTCGCTGGCGGCGTCCGGGTCGATGCCGAACAGCCGCCCGATGCGGTTCGAGAGCGCGTGCAGGCCGGAGACCGCCGGGCTGCACGCGCGCGTGAAGCGCTCCAGCGGCCGCGCGGTGAGCCGCGCGAACCGCTCGGCATCGCCGACGGCGGCCATCTTGGGCACCTGCTCGCCGATCGTGATGTGTGCGACCGTCGAGATCGCGTAGGCGAAGATCAGGGCGATGATCAGCGCGACGCTGTGTGACAGCACGCCGCCGAGGACCGGCTCGGCGAGGCTGGCGATCGCGGGTTCGCCGAGGAAGCCGATGCCCAGCGACGCGAGCGTGATGCCGAACTGGCACGACGCCAGGTAGCGCCCGACGTCGTCCAGTTGCCGCAGGACCAGCGCCGACCGGGGATCCGCCGGGTCGAGCCGGCCGCGCCGGGCGCGGACCAGCGAGAACTCCGCGGCCACGAAGAACCCGTTCGCGAGGATGAGCAGCATCATCCCGGCCAGCAGCACGAAGGACACTCCGACCGAAGCTAGCGGCCCGGGCGGTGCCGGTCACGTCACGGGTTGGGCGAGCCAGTAGTCGACGCGCTGCTCCATGCGACCCGAATCGAGGAGATCGCGGACCCAGGCGTTCACGCACCCGCGCCACCGGCGGTCGCCCTTGGGAAGCCCGAACGCGACATCGAACGGGTCGAGCACGTCCTTGGCGGGCGCCCGCGCCGTCCTGACGCGGCCATTCAGCCCGATGGCGGCGAGCGGCGGCTTGCGGAACCTCTCGAGGATGACCTTCAGGGCGGCCGCCTGCGACATCGTCGCGTCGGCTCGGTCGGCGGCGAGGACGTCGTTGAGCAGCAGCCGGTTGCCGAGCGGCGTGTCGCTGATCCTCGCCTTCGGCACGTACTTCCTGGCCAGGTCGAGTTGCGCGGTTCCGGTGCCGTACACGAAGCGGACGTTCGGGTTGTTGAGGTCGTCGATCGTCTGGTACGGCGCGTGCTCGAGCACGTAGAACAGCTGACCCGACTGGTAGTAGGGCGTCGAGAAGTCGATCACCCGCTTGCGCTCGTCGGTCACGAACAGCTCGGCGCCGGCGATGTCCGCCTGACCGCTGGCAACCGCTTCCGGCAGCACGTCGTACGAGTACTCGGCGATGTCGAAGTCGACGCCGAGGATCGTCGCCAGCTCAGCCGCGTTCTGCGCCTCGACACCGGCCCACACGCCGCGCCGGAGTTCGAACCCGAACGGCGGCGAAACCCCGATCGCCCAGAACAGGACGCCCTGCTGCTTGATCCGGTCGATGGTCGGGGACGACACCGCGCAGGCCTTCCTGACCGGCGCCGCCACGTGGGTCGGAATCGGAGGCGGATGGAACCTCCCGGTGGCCGCGTTCCCGGAGGTCGCCTTGCCCGGCCCACCGTCATCGCCGCAGGCCGCCAGCCCGGCCGTCGAGATCGCGACCGCGCCGAGCACGGCAGCGAGGCGCGCTCCCCTGCGCCCTGGTCGCTGGCGCCGGGCCTGCGAGGGGGTCATCATCTCTCGCAGTATCCGTTATGCCTGGCACGGAGCACGCGAAATGAGACGCGGGCTGACTGGCCGAATGGTGGTCGCGAGCGGCCTGCTTGCGGTCATCGTGGGCGGGGCGTTCGCGGCGGTGCTCCTCACGATCGCCGACCTGCGCGGGACGACCGATCTCCGCCGTCAGACCCGCGAGGAGCTCGTGGCGGCCGACAACCTCGAGCGGCAGCTCATCGACCTGGAAACCGGGTTGCGCGGGTTTGTCATCACCGGCGACGCGAGCTTCCTGCAACCGTCCAACGAGGCGCGTGCCGCCTTGCCGGACAGCGCAAGAGCGCTCGAGCGCCTGGCGGCTCACGAGCCCATCCAGCTCGCCGGGGTGCGGCGGATCGTCCGGGCCATGAATGCCTACATCTCCCAATACGCGCTGCCGCTCGTGGCCGCCGTGCGACGACACGACCCGTCCGCACGCAGCGTCGAGCGCACGCTCACGGGCAAGCAGCGCGTCGACGCCCTACGCGAGGGCCTGACCAACTTCCGCACCGCGGAGCGCCTTCGGCTCGGCGCGCGCGACGCCGACGTCGACACGGCCGCGCGCCGCGCGATGGCCGCGGCCGCCGTCGGCGTCGCCGGGTCGATCGTGCTGATCATCGTGTTCGCGGGGTACCTGACGCGCGTCATCGTCCGGCCGCTGCGCCGGGCGGCCCTGATGGCGAACCGGCTCGCGGGTGGGGATCTGAGCACCCGGATGCGCGAGACCGACGTCGCCGAGATCGGCGCGCTCGAGCGCTCCTTCAACGTCATGGCCGGCTCGCTGGAGTCGAGCCGGGACGAGCTGGCTTCGCTGCTGGCCGAGCAGGCCGCGCTGCGGCGATTGGCCACGCTGGTCGCGCGCGGCCCCGCGCCGGCGGACGTGTTCGCCGTGACGGCCACCGAGGTCTGCCGGCTGCTGGGCGCGAACGCCGCGGCGCTGTGCCGCTACGAGCCCGACGCGACCGTCAGCGTACTCGCGCTGGAGACCGACGTCGACCTTGGCATCCGCGTCGGGGAGCGACTCAGCCTCGAAGGCGACAACGCGATGGGAGCCGTCTTCCGCACCGGCCGGGCGGCCCGTCAGGACAACTTCGAACGGAGCACCGGCGCGGTCGCCGACATCGCCCGCAAAGCCGGCATGAGCACGTCGGTCGCCGCCCCGATCCTGGTGGAAGGGCGCCGCTGGGGCTTGGTGGTCGTCTCGTCGCGCGGTCGCGTCCTCCCCGCCGGCACCGAACAGCGCCTGGCCGACTTCACCGAGCTCGTGGCCACGGCGATCGCCAACGCCGATGGACGCGCGCAACTGGTCGCCTCGCGGGTCCGACTGCTCACGGCCGGCGACGACGCTCGCCGCCGAGTCGTGCGCGACCTGCACGACGGGGCACAGCAGCGCCTCGTCCAGACGATCATGACGCTCAAGGTCGCGAGCGACATCGGGCGCAACGACGGTGAGCTCGTCGCCGAGGCGCTCGATCACGCCGAGCGGGCCAACGCAGAGCTGCGCGAGCTGGCGCAGGGCATCCTGCCTCCGGTCCTCGGCCGGGGCGGACTGCGGGCCGGCGTCGACTCACTGGTGTCGCGCGTGGGCTTGCCCGTCGACGTGGCCGTGGCCGGCGAGCGGCTTCCGGCCGAGATCGAGGCCAGCGCCTACTTCGTCGTCGCCGAGGCGCTCACGAACGTCGTCAAGCACTCCCGCGCCCGCAGTGCCGGAGTGAAGGCGTGGGTCGAGGACGGCGTGCTGCACCTCGACGTCCGTGACGACGGCGTCGGCGGCGCCCGCCCCGACGG
>JAXDHL010000141.1:0-3143 GCA_034664525.1 Solirubrobacteraceae bacterium | reverse complement strand
GACGCCTACGAGCACGAGCTGCGCCTGGCCGCCGGCGAGGTGACCGACGTCGTGCGCCGGATCGCGCTGCTGGCCCAGAAGAACGCGCCGCTGCGGCTCGCGTTCGCGGAGGGCGAGCTGACGGTGTCGGCGCGCACGCCGGACATCGGCGAGGCCAGCGAGTCGGTCCCGGTGCCCTTCCAGGGCGAGCCGCTGGAGATCGGCTTCAACCCCGACTTCCTGCGCGACGGGCTGGAGAGCGTCGACTCGGGCGACGTCCTGCTCAAGCTCATCTCGCCGCTGCGGCCCGGGCTGCTGTCGGCCGCGGACGGCAGCGGGTTCCTCTACCTGCTGATGCCGATCCGGCTGAACGTCTGAGCGCCGCCGGCCTAGCGTCGGAGCTGTGATCGTCACGCGCCTCACCCTCCGCAACTTCCGCTCCTACGAGCGGGCGGAGGTGCGGCTGGCGCCGGGCATCACGGTCGTCGCCGGCCGCAACGGAGCCGGCAAGTCCAACCTGCTGGAGGCGATCTACTTCGCCTGCACCGGCCGCTCGTGCCGGACCGCCAACGAGCGCGAGTGCGTGCGCTTCGGCGCCGGCGTCCTGCGGCTGGAGCTCGCCGCCGAGGGGCGCGACGGCGCGCACGCGCTGACCGCCGGCTTCCAACCCGGGGAGGCCAAGCGCTTCACCGTCGACGGCGCGCCGGTCGAGCGGCTGGCCGACGCCTCGGTGCGCCCGCTCGTCTCGGTCTTCCTGCCCGACCGGCTCGAGCTCGTGGCCGGGACGCCGTCGCTGCGCCGCGCGCACCTCGACCAGGTCGTCGCCGCGCTGTGGCCGTCGCGGACGGGGACCCGCCGGGCCTACTCGGCGGCGCTCGCCCAGCGCAACGCGCTCGTGGCGGCGATCCGCGCCGGCCGGTCCGGCCGCGGGTCGATGCCCGCCTGGGACGCCGAGCTGGCACGGCACGGGATCGCCCTGATGGCCGACCGGCGGGAGACCGTCGAGCGCCTGCGGCCCGCCTTCGCGGCCCATGCCGCCGGGCTGGGTCTCGACGGCGACGCGGAGCTGCGCTACCGGGCGCGCTCCTCCGCGGCCACGCCGGAGGCGCTGGCGGCCGAGCTGGCCGAGCGCCTGGACGGCGACCTGCAGCGCGGCTTCACGGGCCATGGCCCGCACCGCGACGAGCTCGTGTTCTCGCTCGAGGGCCGCGATCTGCGCAACTACGGCTCGCGCGGCCAGCAGCGGCTGGCGCTGCTGGCGCTGCTGCTGGCCGAGCGCGAGGTCCTGGCCGACGCCCGCGGCGCGGTCCCGCTGATGCTGCTCGACGACCCGATGTCCGAGCTCGACGCCGGCCGCCGGGAGCGCCTCGTCGACGTGCTGCGCCGCGGCGGGCAGAGCGTCATCGCCGCGACCGAGCTCGGCCTCGTACCCGGCTCGGACGCCCACGACGTCGCCCGCGTGGCGATCGTCGAGGGCGCCGTGCTGCAATCGGCCGACGACCGGTCCGCAGCGGCCTGATGCCGCGCCGTGCGGGACCGCGGCCGTTCACGCCGGCGCTCGAGCGGGTGGCCGACGCGGTGATGCCCGCGACGCTGCTCGCGGAGGTCCAGCGCACCTGGCCCGCGGTCGCCGGAAACCGCCTGGCCGCGGTCGCCGAACCGGTGTCGGAGCGCGACGGCGTCGTTACCGTGGCATGCGGATCGGCGGTCTGGGCGCAGGAGCTCGATCTGCTCTCCGAGCGGGTCGTGGAGGCCCTGAACCAGCGCCTGGGACGGCCCGCGGTGCGCCGCCTGAGGGCGGTTGCGACTCCACCCCCGGGTTAGCGCCGCATTTTGCTGCGTTTTGCAGCACTTTCGTAACGCTTGCGTGCGAGGTTCCAGCGGCTCCGCCTGCTAGACTTATGAGCATCATTTTCCGCCCCGGTCGCGGTCGCTACATGGTCATACGCGCCGCCGCCGGGGCTTCGTGTGCAACACGGAGGACCCTTGGCAGACGACCCCACGGCCGGCTCCCGCCAGCCCGGCAGCTACGACGCACAGGACATCACCGTCCTCGAGGGACTCGAGGCGGTTCGCAAGCGACCCGGCATGTACATCGGGTCCACGGGTTCGCGCGGGCTGCACCACCTCGTATGGGAGATCGTCGACAACGCGGTCGACGAGGCCCTGGCCGGCCGCAACGACCTGGTGGACATCACCATCCACCCCGACAACGCGGTCACCGTCGTCGACAACGGCCGCGGCATCCCCGTGGGCATGATGGAGAAGGAGGGCAAGCCGGCCGTCGAGGTCGTGCTGACCGTCCTGCATGCCGGCGGCAAGTTCGGCGACGGCGGCGGCTACAAGGTGTCCGGCGGCCTGCACGGCGTCGGCCTCTCGGTCGTCAACGCGTTGTCGGAGTCGCTGAGCGTCGAGATCCGCCGCGACGGCTTCACCTGGCGGCAGTCCTACGTGCGCGGCGTGCCGCAGGGCCCGCTCGAGAAGGGTGAGCCCGCGACCGAGACGGGGACGACGATCAACTTCGTGCCGGACGGGGAGGTGTTCGAGACACTCGACTTCGACTGGTCGATCCTCGAGCAGCGCCTGCGCGAGACCGCGTATTTGACCAAGGGCCTGCGCATCTGCCTGCAGGACGAGCGCGGCGAGGGCCACAAGGCGACGTTCCACTACGAGGGCGGCATCCGCGACTTCGTCACGTTCCTCAACCAGAACAAGGACGCCGTCGGCAAGGAGGTCATCTACTTCGAGTCCGAGGGCGCCGAGGGCTCGGTCGAGGTGGCGATGCAGTGGAACTCCTCCTACCAGGAGTCGATCTTCTCGTTCGCCAACAACATCAACACCCACGAGGGCGGCACGCACCTGTCGGGCTTCCGCGGCGCGCTCACCCGCACGCTCAACAAGTACGCGCGCGAGAAGGGCGAGCTCAAGGAGAAGGACCCGGCGCTGTCGGGCGAGGACGTGCGTGAGGGCCTGACCGCGGTCATCTCGGCCAAGCTGTCGGACCCGCAGTTCGAGGGCCAGACGAAGACCAAGCTCGGCAATCCGGGCATGCAGGGTTTCGTCGAGTCGATCGTCAACACCAAGCTCGCGGAGTTCCTCGAGGAGAACCCGGCCGAGGCGCGCGCGGTCATCCGCAAGTCGGTCTCGGCCGCCCAGGCGCGCGC
>JAXDHL010000140.1:0-4240 GCA_034664525.1 Solirubrobacteraceae bacterium | reverse complement strand
CGTCGTCCTCGGGCAGCGTGTGGCCCATGATCGAGGTGACCGCGTTGGTCTTGGAGATCTTCTTGGACTCCAGGCGCTCGCGCTCGAGCATGTTGTAGAAGTCCATGTTGCCGCCGACGTTGAGCTGGGACGTGCGCAGCATCTTCACGCCGCGCTCGTGCATGAGGCGCGCGAGCGTGCGGTGGACGATCGTGGCGCCGACCTGGGACTTGATGTCGTCGCCGACGATCGGCAGGCCCGCCTTCTTGAAGCGGTTGGCCCAGTAGTTCTCACTGGCGATGAACACCGGGATGCAGTTGACGAAGCCGACGCCGGCCTCCAGGCACTTCTCGACGTACCACTTGGTCGCCGCCTCGGAGCCCACCGGCAGGTAGGAGACGACCACGTCGGTGCGGGTCTCCTTGAGGATCGAGACGATGTCGGCGGTCTCGCCCGGCGCCTTCTCGATCTTCTGCTTGAGGTACTTGCCGAGGCCGTCGTGGGTCATCCCGCGACTGACCGGCACCCCGAGGTTCGGGACGTCGTCGCCGAGCTTGAGCGTGTTGTTCTGGCCCGAGAAGATCGCCTCCGACAGGTCCTTGCCGACCTTGTCGGCGTCGATGTCGAACGCCGCGGTGAACTCGATGTCGCGGACGTGGTAGCCGCCGAGGTCGACGTGCATCAGCCCGGGGACGGGCTCGGAGGCGTCGGCGTCCTTGTAGTACTGGACGCCCTGGACGAACGAGGACGCGCAGTTGCCGACGCCGATGATCGCGACGCGGACCTTGCTGTCCTGCCGCGCCGGGCCGCCGTTGGCGGACCCGTTCTGGCCGTTCTGGCCGGTGCTCTTGCTCAAGGTGGTGTTCCTCGGATTGACGGGGAGGAGTCTGCTCCGAATCACCCCGGAGCGGGGGTTCTGTTACAGCTGCGCCGCCTTGCGGAGCTCGGACCTGACGTGCCAGATCCGCTGCCCGACCGTGATCAGCGCCAGCACCGCGAGCACGTAGACGGCGATCTCGAGCACGTCGCCGATCCCGGCGAGCACGAGCCCGGCTGACAGGATGACGACGCGCACCGCGCGGTCGGCGATGCCGACCTTGCACTCGACCCCGAGCGCCTCGGCGCGGGCGCGCGTGTAGCTCACCATCAGCGACGCGAGGACCGCGACGACGACGGCCGCGACCGCGCGGTCGTTGCCCGCCAGCGAGAAGTTCGACGCGACGGCGGTGAGCACGAAGCCCTCCTCCATGCGGTCGAGCGTCGAGTCCAGGAACGCCCCGAACGGCGTCCCCTTGCCCGACGCCCGGGCGTAGCGGCCGTCGAGCGCGTCGCAGATCGAGCCGACGATGAAGGCGATCCCGCCCAGGAAGTAGTGGTCCTGCCAGACGAGGACGGCTGCCACGAGGCAGAGGACGAAGCCGGTGAGCGAGATCGCGTTGGGCGTCAGCCGCGACTCGATGAGCCGGTCGGTGACAACCGCTTGGTACTCGCGCGCGGTGGTGGGGCGCGGGCGGGCCATGGCCGGGCGGAGAGCCTAGTGATTCCCGCCGACAGCGCTCAGAGGCCGAGCACGGCTTCGGCCAGCGCGGTGCGGACCGCCTCCGACTCAGCGGCGGGAGGCCAGGTCGGCGGTGAAGACGATCGAGCGCTGGCCGCCGAGCGTCCCCCTGCGGCGGGCGACGCCGATCCGCGTGAACTCGCCGTCGAGCAGCGACGCGCGGTGCGGTGGCGAGTTCATCCACATCGAGACGATCCTCGCGGCCTGGTGGCCGGCGCCGCGGCTCGGCACGTAGGCCAGCGTCTCCCCGACCGCTTGCGAGTGGCGGTAGGACTCGACGCGGGACGCCATGTCCTGCCCGTTGGAGGACGAGTGGGCGAAGAAGTTCGCGTTGAGCATGTCCGCGCAGTGGTCGTCCGCCGACCGCGACAGGGCGTGGTTGGCACGCAGGCGCGGAAGACCCTGGGCCGCGCGGATCCGGTTCAGCTTGCGGACGATCGACCGCTCGACGCGGTCCATCGAGGCCGAGCCGGCGGCCTGCGCCCGCGACGGGAGCACGGCGAGGCCGGCGAGACCGGCGACGAGCGTCGTGAAAAGGCACGCGACCAGCGTGCGTGAAGACGAGTACGACCCAGCGATCGCCACGTGAAAACCCCCCGGTTGACGTGGTCTGCTTCGACGAAGCGCGGCACCGTAGCGGCGCGAACGCCCGTCCCATACCCAGAACAGCTCCAGATAGTCCGTTGGAGACCGGTTTCCTGCCGGACGCTACGGAGACCGGCGGACGCTTGGCGTTAGCGTCCGCGCGGTGAAGGCCGCGACCGTGCCCCGCCGCGACTGGCGCCGCCCCGGCCGCCGGCGCATCAACGCGCTGCGCGACCGGCTGCGTGAGGTGTACGGCCGGCCGTGCGCCCCGCCGCACCACCAGCCGGTCGACGAGCTGATCCTGACCGTGCTGTCGCAGTCCACGAACGATCGCAACCGCGATGTCGCGTTCCTGCGCCTGCGCGAGCGCTTCGCGTCGTGGGACGCGGTGCGCGACGCGCCCCGCCAGGAGGTCGAGGACGCGATCCAGCCCGGCGGGCTGCACCGCCAGAAGTCCGCGCGCATCCAGGAGATCCTGCGGGCGCTCGACGGCGACGACCTCGCCTGGCTGGCCGGCGCGCCGGTCGCCGAGGCGCGCGCCGCGCTCACGGCCCTGCCCGGCGTCGGGCGCAAGACGACCGCGTGCGTGCTGCTGTTCGGCTTCGGCGCCCATGACATCCCAGTCGACACGCATGTGTCGCGGGTCGGCACGCGGCTCGGGCTGTTCCGCCCGGGCGCCGGCTTCGAGGAGCTGCACGACGACCTGCTCGCGCTGCTGCGGCCGGGCGAGGGGCTGGAGTTCCACGTCAACCTGCTGCGGCACGGGCGGCGCACCTGCCACGCCCAGCGCCCGCAGTGCAGCGCCTGCGCGCTGCGGCGGATGTGCCCGAAGGTCGGCGTTGTCTGAGGCCCGCCGGGGGGAGCTCGCGCTCGTCGCGGCCACGGCGGTATGGGGGATCACGTTCGCGATGGTCCAGGACGCGGTCGCCCAGCTGCCGGTGCTCGCGTTCCTCGCCTACCGGTTCCTCGTCGCCGCGGCGATCGTGGCGCCGCTGTCGCGCCGCGGGCTGCGGCGGCTGAGCCGGCAGGGCCTCCGCGCCGGGCTGCTGATGGGCGCCTTCCTGACCGCGGGCTACGTCCTGCAGACGTACGCGCTCCAGCACACGACGGCGTCCAACGCCGGCTTCCTGACCGGCCTGTTCACGCCGCTCACGCCGCTGCTGGCGTGGCTGATCCTGCGCAGCGAGCTGAGCCGGACGGCCGTCGCCTCGGCGCTGGTGGCCACCGCCGGCGTGGCGCTGCTGAGCGGCGTCGGCGGGCGGCTGCACCCGCTGGGCGACAGCCTCGCGATCGGCTGCGCGATCGCGTTCTCGTTCCACATCCTCGCCACCGACCGCGCCGTCGCCGGCCACGACACCGGGGCGCTGCTGACCGTTCAGCTCGCGGTCGTCGGCGTCTGCTGCTTCGTCGCCGCCGCCGTCGCGGGCGAGCTCGAGGCGCCGGCGGGCGGCGCGACCTGGAGCGCGCTCGCGGTGACCGCGGTGCTGGCGAGCGCCGGCGGCTTCTTCGCCCAGACCTATGCGCAGCGCCACGCGTCGCCGGGGCGCACGGCGCTGATCCTCGCCTGCGAGCCCGTCTTCGCCGGTCTGTTCGGCTGGCTGCTGGCCGGTGACCGGCTGGCCGCCGCGGGCTGGGCCGGGGCCGGGCTCATCGTGGCGGCGATCCTGGCGGTCGACCTCGTGCCGCGCCTCCGACCCCCGAGACCGCTCCCCGAGGGCTAACCGCTAAGATCTGCGTCAACAAGACTGAGATTTCCTCCGGCGCCCGGCGCCGTGGAACGACCCCCGTCAAGGAGCCACTGAGCTATGGGCAAGACCATCGGCATCGATCTGGGCACGACCAACTCGTGCATGGCGGTGCTCGAGGGCGGCGAGCCGACCGTCATCGAGAACGCCGAGGGTGGACGCACCACCCCGTCCGTCGTCGCCTTCGCCAAGTCCGGCGAACGCCTCGTCGGCACCGTCGCCAAGCGGCAGGCGGTCACCAATCCTGAGAACACCGTCTTCTCGATCAAGCGCTTCATGGGCCGCAAGGAGGCCGAGGTGCGCGACGAGGAGTCGATGGTCCCGTACAAGGTCGTCTCCGGTCCCAATGGTGACGCGCGCGTGGAGGCGGGCG
>JAXDHL010000139.1:0-6407 GCA_034664525.1 Solirubrobacteraceae bacterium | reverse complement strand
AGGCATGACGACCGACGAGGTGATCGCGCCCGGCGTGGACGTCGCGCTCAGCGACGGAAGCACGGTCCGCGTGCGCCCGATACGGCCTGCGGATGCGGACGCCCTGACGCGGTTCCTCAGCGGGCTGTCGGACGAGGAGCGGTACTTCCGGTTCTTCAGCGCCGGCGTCGACCTGGCCCGCGCCGGGCGCGACTTCACGCGCTCTCAGGACGGTCTCGGCCTGATCGCCACGACCGGCGAGGACGAGCAGGTCATCGGCCACGGCGCCTACGTGCGCGACGGCTCCCGGGCCGAGGTCGCGTTCGCGATCGACCACCGGTGGCAGAAGCACGGCCTCGCGACGACCCTGCTCGTGCAGCTCGCCGAGGCCGCCGCGTCGGAGGGCGTGACGACCTTCAACGCGTTCGTGCTGCCGGAGAACCACCGCATGATCGGCGTCTTCCGGCGATCAGGCTTCGCCGTCGAGGTCCATCCCGGCGACGGCGAGCTCGAGGTGACGTTCCCGACCACTTCGACCGCCGATGGCGCACGGCGCTTCAGCGAGCGCAAGCGCGACGCGGCGGTGGCGGGCCTGACGTACGTGCTGCGTCCCGGCTCGGTCGCGGTCGTCGGCGCGTCCCGCCGCCGCGGGACGATCGGCGGCGAGCTGCTGCACAACCTCGCGGCCGGCCGCTTCACCGGCCGGCTGGCGGCCGTGAACCCGAATGCGTCCGAGATCCTCGGCGTCCCGTGCTTCCCAGCGGTCACCGACATCCCGTGGGACGTCGAGCTCGCGGTGATCACCGTCCCCGCGGACGCCGTCCTGGCCGCTGCCCGCGCCTGCGCCGCCAAGGGCGTGCGCGCGCTGGTCGTCATCTCGGCGGGGTTTTCGGAGACCGGCGACGGCGGTCGCCGTCGCGAGCGGGACCTCCTCGGCGTCTGCCGATCCAGCGGGATGCGCATGGTGGGCCCGAACTGCCTGGGGGTCGTGAACACCGACGCCGCCGTGCGGCTCGACGCGACCTTCTCACCCGGCACACCGCCCGCCGGCCGCGCCGGGTTCGCCTCGCAGAGCGGGGCCTTCGGGATCGCGGCGATCGACCTGGCCCGCACGCGCGGCCTCGGGCTGTCCTCGTTCGTGTCGCTCGGCGACAAGGCCGACCTGTCCGGCAATGACGTGCTCCAGTACTGGGAGACCGACGACCGCACCGACGTCGTGCTCCTGTATCTCGAGTCCTTCGGGAACCCGCGGCGGTTCGGCCGCATCGCCCGACGCGTGAGCGCCCACAAGCCCGTGATCGTCGTCAAGAGCGGGCGCACCGTCGCCGGCAGCCGGGCGGCGACGTCGCACACCGGGGCGCTGCTGGCTGCGACCGACACGACGGTCGACGCGCTGTTCGAGCACGCCGGCGTCATCCGGGCCGACACCGTGGCGGAGATGTTCGACGTGGCCGCCGTCCTCACCCGCCAGCCGCCGATGGCCGGCGCGCGCGTCGCCATCGTCACGAACGTCGGCGGACCGGCGATCATGTGCGCCGACGCGTGCGTGGCAAGCGGCCTTCGCGTCGAGCCGCTCGAGCCGCACACCTGCGCGGCGATGCGCCGCACCCTGCCGGCGGAGGCGTCGGTCGGCAACCCGGTCGACCTGATCGCGTCGGCAACCGCGGACGACTTCGACTCGGCCGTCTCGGCCGTCCTGGCGGACCCAGGGATCGACGGTGTCATCTGCGTCTTCGCCCGTCCGCTCGCCACCCACGCGACCGCGGTCCACGACGCGGTCGTCTCGGCTTCGATCCGCGGCGGGGCGGCGAAGCCGGTCGTCGCGGTGTTCCTCGGCGACGACGTCCCGCCCCCGCCGCAGGGCGCCGATCCATCGGTCCCGATCTTCACCTCGGTCGAGGCGGCGGCACGCGCGCTCGGGCTGGCCGCTCGGCACGCGGCCACGCGACGGATCGGCGACGACGAGCCCGCGGTCCCGGCCGGCGTCGACGCCGACCGTGCCGCAGCCGTGATCGCCTCCGGGCTCGTCGCCGGCGGTGGCTGGCTGGGGCCGCAGGCCGTCGAAACGCTGCTCCTCAGCTACGGCATCCCGCTCGCCGCCGGCGCGAGGGCGCGCACGCCCGCCGAGGCGGGCCGCGCGGCGGCGGGCCTCGGCGGGACGATCGCGCTGAAGGCCAGCGCTCCGGGCCTTGTCCACAAGACCGACGCCGGCGCGGTCGTCCTCGATCTCGCCTCCCCTACGGCGGTGACGCGCGCCGCGTCAGCCATGCGCGCCCGCCTCGGCGCGCAGGGCATCACGCCCGACGGCTTCGTCGTGCAGCGGATGGCCGAGCCCGGCCCGGAGCTGATCGTGGGAGTCGTCGGCGACGACCAGTTCGGTCCCCTCGTGGCGGTCGGCGCAGGCGGCACGGCGGCAGAGCTCCTCGGGGACGTCCAGGTGCGAGTCGCGCCGGTCGGTCGGCGCACGGCGGGCGAGATGCTGCGGGGGCTGCGGACGTTCCGGCTGCTGGACGGCTACCGCGGCGCCGCGGTAGCCGATGTCGGCGCCATCGAAGACCTCGTCGTGCGTGTCGGTGCGCTGGGGGCCGCGCACCCGGAGATCGCGGAGCTCGATTGCAATCCCGCCGTCGCGAGCCCGGCAGGCGTCGTCGTGGTCGACGCCCGTGTGCGCCTCGAGCGCCCGTCCGCGCCGCGCCCGTACGGCGCGCTCGACCGCTGATCAGCCGCCGATGAGCCCGTGCTCGAGCGCGTACTGCACGAGCTCGGCGCGGGTCGTCCGACTGACCTTGCGCTGGATGTGGGACCGGTGCGTCTCGACCGTCCGCACGCTGAGGAACAGCTGCGCACCAACCTCGGCATTGGTGTGTCCCAGCGCGATCAGGCGCAGGACCTCGAGCTCACGCTCGCTCAGGTCGTCGGGCGCCCCGGTCGACCTCAATCCCTCGATCGCCATGCGGGCGCCGAGCTGCGGACTCAGGTACGTTCCGCCGCCCGCCGCGGTCCTGACGGCGGTGACGAGCTCGGCTCCGGCCGCCTCCTTGAGGACGTAGGCGCGGGCGCCGGCCTGCATCGCCTCGCGCGCGAACACCGGATCGCTCTGCATCGTGAGGATCACGACGGCGCAGCGGTCCTTCACCTCGCCCACCGCCGAGAGGCTCGTCGGTCCGGGCATGTTGAGGTCGAGGACGAGCACGTCCGGTCGGCGGCTCTCGACGAGCCGCAGCGCACCGGGCACATCGCCGGCCTCGCCCACGACGTGCATGCCCTCTTCGCCCTGCAGGAGCAGCCGAAGCCCGTCGCGGACGACCACGTGATCGTCGGCGAGCACGATGTTGATCGCCTTGGCGACGGGCTCGTTGGCCGGCATCAGCGTGACCATATCCGGGTCCTCTCAGGCGACCGGCTCGAGGTCGCCGTGGGTGCCGAGGTAGGGGGCGAGGTGGAAGCCGGCGAACTCGGCGGCCGACCGGCCCGGCGCCGCATCGCCCAGCAGCCGCCCGCCGTGCACCGACGCCCCCGCGGCGGCGGCGATCGCGGCCGCGGCCACGTCCGCCTGCTCCGCGGCGAGCGCGTCGTGCCTGAGCGGTCGGTCGGTCATGTCGCCAATGGCATAGACGTCGTCGACGCCGCGCATGCGGCCGGTCGCGTCGACGCGCGCGAACCCTTGGGCGTCGTGGGGGAGGCCGTCGACTCGTGGTCCCACGAGGTGCGGGAGGGCGACGGCGAGATCGACCGCGATGGGCGCCGCCGCCGCCATCCGCAGATGGCCGCCCCGCACGTGGTCGACGACGGTGCCCGGAATGAAGCGGACGCAGCTGCCGGCCAGCAGGGTTGCGAGGCGGTCGCTCGCATCGCCGCCGACTGCCGACAGCGGGCGCGCCTCCTCGGTCACGACGAGCACTTCGAGTCCTGCGTCCCGGCGCGCGCCCCATGCCGCGGTGTGCAGCGCCAGCTCGTAGAGCGGCAGCGTCCACATCGCGGCGGAGCGCGCGACGTACGCGACGCGAGCGGGTGAGCCGACGGCCTCGAGCGCCGCCGCCACGGTGGGCGCGTCGTGGGAGCCGCGAAACGCCACCGCCCCCTGGACCGCGACGACCGGGCGTGCGCCGAGCGCGAGCACGAGCACGTCGTAGGACAGCTGCGCGCCCTCCTGGGTGACGACCTCGTGGGCCGCGGCGTCGACACGGTCGACCGCGTCGCGGGTCAGCTCGAAGCCCCGGTCGCGCGCGATCGCCGCGAGCTCGACGCGCGCCGGAGTGGCGCGCGCGAACGGCGCGCCGGCCGCGAGCGGCCGGTAGGTGAAATGCCGCTCCGGCGCGAGCATCGAAAGCTCGAGGCGGCCCGGTGCAAGCGACTGCAACGCGAGCACGGCCTCCAGGCCGGCGACGCCGTTGCCGGCGACAAGAACCCGTGTGCGGCGGTCCCCAGCCATGGACGCAACCTACGCCCGGTCGGCCTGGCCGGGATGCGCGCGAGGTACGTCGTCGGCTGCGGACAATCCACACACCCCCGGCCGCACCGGTCACACCGTAGGATCGGCTCCCGGTGACCGACCGCCCACTCGACGAGCAGCTCGCGCTGGACGAGGCGACGCTGCGCCGGCTCCTTGAGGCCGGCCGATCGCTCGTGGCGCGCCTCGATCTCGAGGGCGTCCTCGAAAATCTGCTCGGCGTCGCGAGCGAGCTCACCCGTGCGCGGTACGCCGCGATCGGGGTGATGAACCCGGAGCGCACGGGGCTCGAGCGGTTCCTCACCCACGGCATGGACGCGCAGGCGCACCAGGCGATCGGCGAGCTGCCTCGCGGACGCGGAGTCCTCGGCGTCCTGGTGAGCGACGCGCGGCCGCTGCGGCTCGCGCGCGTCGGCGACCATCCGCAGTCGTACGGCTTCCCGGCCAGCCATCCGCCGATGGACAGCTTCCTCGGCGTGCCGATCGTGATCCGCGGCGAGGCGTGGGGCAACCTCTACCTCACCGAGAAGCAGGACGCCGCCGAGTTCACCGCGGCGGACCAGCACACCGCCATGGTGCTCGCGGAATGGGCGGCCATCGCCGTCGAGAACGCCCGCCTCTTCGAAGGCATCCAGCACCGGAAGGAGGATCTCGAGCGCGCCGTCCGCGGACTCGAGGCGACGACGACGATCGTGCGGGCGATCGGCACCGAGACCGATCTGCATCGCGTGCTGGAGCTCATCGTCAAGCGCGGGCGGGCCCTGATCGAGGCGCGGTCGCTCGTGCTGCTGCTGGCCGAGGGCCGCGAGCTGACCGTCGCCGCCAGCGCCGGCCAGGTTCAGAGCCGCGTCATCGGTACGCGCATCCCGATCGACGAGACCGCGGCCGGCGCGGTCCTGTCGTCGGGACGGCCTCAGCGGATGAGCGACGCGCAGGGCATGCTGAAGCTCAAGGACGCCGGGCTCGGTGTGGACGGGGCGGAGACCGGGCTGCTCGTGCCGCTGATCTATCGCGGGACATCGCTCGGCATCCTCGCCGCCTTCGACAGCCTCGCTGGAGCCGGCGACTTCGACGACGAGCAGGAGTCGCTGCTGCTGACCTTCGCCGCCGGGGCGGCGACCGCCGTGGCGACCGCCAAGACCGTGCAGCGCGAGCGGCTGCGCGACACGCTGAAAGCGGCGGAGAACGAGCGCCGCCGGTGGGCGCGTGAGCTGCATGACGACACGCTGCAGGGCCTCGCCGGGCTGCAGGTCATCCTGGCCTCCGCCGGGCCGGCCGCCGACCGTGCCGACGTCGACCAGTCGGTCGCCCACGCGGTCGCGCAGATTCAGGAGCAGATCGATGGGCTCCGCACCCTGATCACCGAGTTGCGCCCGGCGGCGCTCGACGCGTTCGGCCTCCAGCCCGCGCTCGAGAGCCTGCTCGCCCGCCTCGGCACGGTCGAGGGGATCGACGTCACCGGAGCCTTCGACCTCGGGCCCGAACGCCTCGATGCTGACACCGAGACGACGATCTACCGCTTCGTCCAGGAAGCGCTGACCAACGTCGCCAAGCACGCGCGGGCCGAGCACGTGCGCGTCCGGCTGATCCGCGCCCCCGACGCGATCGAGATCGAGATCGGCGACGACGGCCACGGATTCGATCCCGCGCAGCCGTCCGCGGGCTTCGGCCTCCTCGGTATGCGTGAGCGGGCCGCGCTCGTCGGCGGCGAGATCCGGGTCGCGACCTCGAGCGCCGGGACGACCCTGCACGGCTCCTTCCCGCACACCCCCGCGCCCAGCCGCTGAGGGCCTACCCCGGACGGTCGCGTGGTTCTCCACGCGGCCGGACGTCCGGGTTACGGATGTGCGACGGGCCGATGAATGATCAGCTGGCTTCAGTCCCTTCCAAGGAGAAGCCGTACATGTCGACACCGTTCAGGGTTGTGATCGCCGGCGGCGGCCCCGCCGCGCTCGAGGCGGTCCTCGCTCTCCGCGAG
>JAXDHL010000138.1:0-2890 GCA_034664525.1 Solirubrobacteraceae bacterium | reverse complement strand
TGCAGAAAGGGGTCAGACCCCTTTTCGCAGCCACCATGCAGAAAGGGGTCTGACCCCTTTACGTCGGAGGGAATCGACGGTCGGCGGAGGCGTGGGCATCGTGGCGGCCATGACCTCCTCCGTCCGGACCCCCAGTCCCGCGGCCCTGGCCGTCCTGCTCTGCGGGACGTTCATGGCCAGCCTCGACACGGCGATCGTCAACGTCGCCGGCCCGGCGATCCAGGCCGACACCGGCGCCTCGGGCGCCGGGCTGCAGCTCGTGATCTCCGGCTACGCCCTCGCGTACGCCGCCCTGCTCATCACCGGCGCCCGGCTCGGCGACGACCACGGCCACCGGCGCCTGTTCCTCGCCGGCCTGGCCGGCTTCACCGCCACCTCGCTGCTGGCCGGCGTCGCGTGGTCGACCGAGGTGCTCGTCGCCGCGCGCATCGGCCAGGGCGTCGCGGCGGCGGCCATGGGCCCGCAGGTCATGACCGTCATCCAGCTGCAGTACGACGGCGCCGCGCGGATGAAGGCCATGGCCCTGCTCGCCACCGTCGTCTCCGCCGGCGTCGTCGTCGGTCAGGTCCTCGGCGGCGCGCTGGTCGACGCCGACCTGCTCGGCACCTCGTGGCGTCCGGTGTTCCTCATCAACGTCCCGGTGGGCGTCGCGCTGCTGGCCGTCGGCGCGCGGCTGCTGCCGCAGACCCGCCGGCCCCGCGGGCGGGCGATGGACTGGATCGGCGTCGCGCTGATGACCGGCGTCATCGCGCTCGTGATGGTCCCGCTCGTCTTCGGCCACGAGGTCGACTGGGCGTCGTGGACGTGGGCGTGCCTCGCCGCCGCGGTGCCGACCGCGCTGCTGCTCGCCGCGCACCTGCGCCGGACCCGCACGCGCGGCGGGGCGCCCGTCGTCGACTTCGCGCTGCTGGGCCGCGCCCGCTTCGGGCTCGGGATGGCGAGCACGACCGCGGTGATGATCGCCTACGGCGGCTTTCTGTTCACGTTCACGCTGCACCTCCAGGAGGGCCTGGCGGACAGCCCTCTGCGCGCCGGCCTCACCTTCGCGCCCTACGCGGTCGGGTTCGCGATCACCAGCCTGGGCGTGCCGGCGCTGCCGCCGGCGCTCGGGCGCCGCCTCGCGCCCGCCGGGCTCGCGCTCTCGGCCGTGGGCTACGCCGGCCTCGCGCTGCTGACCGGCGGCGGAGCCACGTGGAGCGATGCCGAGGCACTGCCGCTGCTGGTCCTCGCGGGCGCCGGGTTCGGCGCCGGGTACAGCCAGGTCATCACCCGCGCGATCGCCGGCGTGCCGGCCGATCAGGCCCACGAGGCCAGCGGCCTGTTCAACACCATCAACATGCTGGGCTTCGCGCTGGGCGTGGCGGTGCTGGGCAGCGCGTTCCTGTCGCAGGTGGAGGGCGCCGCCAGCGGGACCGCGGCCGCCGACATCACCGGCTCGGCCTTCGAGACCGTCGGCCTCGGCTGTGCGGCGCTCTGCGCCGCGGCCATCGCACTGGTGATCGCGCTGTCGCGCGCCGAGGGCCGGGCCGGGGCCGCCGCTCAGCCGGAGCACGGCAGCGGCGAGAACGCGTCGAGCGCCTCCTCCCGCGAGACGGCCCCGGTGATGGCGGCGACCACGTCCTCGGCGTCGGGGTAGCCGCTGGCGCGGATGGCCGCCGCCGCGACGTCGGTGTCGTAGAGCGTTCGACGCAGGTCGGGCGCCTCGCTGGTCAGGGCGAGCCAGTAGGCGCCCGGCGCTCCCTCGTAGGGCATGCCGACGCTTCCGGCGTTGACCCATTGGACGGCGCCGGAGCGCTGCAGGAACTGCAGGTGGACGTGCCCGCCGACCACCAAGGGCTCCGTCACGCCGCGTACGATCTCGGCCAGCCGCCCGGGGTCGATCCGCGGCGTGACGATCTCCACGTCGGAGCGTGGCGTCCCGTGGCAGACGAGCACGCCGTCGACGGCGGCGGTCGGCGCGAACGAGGCCAGCAGATCGCGATCGCTGGGTCCCAGGCGGGCGGCGGCGAAGTGGGCGGCACGCGCTGCCGGGTCGTCCGGATCGTCCAGCAGCGCCCCGTCCAGCGCCGCCACGACCTCCCGGTCGGCGTTGCCCATCACCCAGCGGATCCGCTCGCCGAGGCCGGCGAGGCGCTCGAGGCACTCCCGCGGCATGGGCCCGGCGACCACGTCGCCGCCGGAGACGACGAGGTCGAAGCCCTCGTCGGCCACCTCGCCCAATACGGCCTCCAGAGCAGTGAGGTTTCCATGAACGTCCGACAGCACGGCGATCCGCATGACAGGATCGTCGCATGACGCTTCCCGTCGACGGCTACCAGCTCAAAGACATCTCGCCGCGCGCCTTCGAGCATCCGGCCGATCGGGCGGCGACCGCCGCGCTCGCCTCCATCCCCGGGCTCGACCAGGTCGTGCGCAAGCTCATCGAGATGGGCTACGAGCGTGCGCTTCGTGCGGCGTACCTCGGCGCGTCGGTCCGGCTCGGCCCCGCTCAGCTGCCCGAGATCTGGAACCTGCACAACCAGGTCTTCCGCACGCTCGACCTCGACGACGTCCCCGAGCTCTATATCACGCAGTTCCCGGTCGCCAACGCCAGCACGATCGGCGCCGGGCGGCCGATCGTGGTGGTCAACTCCGAGCTTGTCCGCCTGCTGCGCGTCGAGGAGCGCCGCGCGGTGCTGGCCCACGAGGCCGGCCACGTCCTCGCCGATCACGTCCTCTACTTCACGGCGCTCACCATCCTGCTGCGGATGGGCAGCTCGATGCGGCTGCCGATCATCGCCGGGCTGCCGCTGATGGCGGTGCGCACGGCGCTCCTGGAGTGGTCGCGCGCCGCGGAGCTCTCGTGCGACCGCGCGGCCGCCCTCGTCACGCGCGACCCGGAGGCCGTCTG
>JAXDHL010000137.1:0-8799 GCA_034664525.1 Solirubrobacteraceae bacterium | reverse complement strand
ACGTAGTCCATGATGTTGGCCAGCACCTCGCGCTCGAGCTGCGGGCAGTAGACGGGCGCGCCGGTCGCCTTCGCGAGCGGCGCGACGGCGCCGACGTGGTCGAAGTGGGTGTGCGTGAGCAGGATCGCCTCGACCTGGATGCCGAGCTCGTCGATCGCGCTCAGCAGCAGCGGCGCCTCGTCGCCGGGATCGATGACGATCGCCGGTTCGGCGTCCTCGAGGCGGGCGATGAAGCAGTTCTCCTGGACCGGCCCGACCGTGTACATGCGGACGTCGATCATCAGCGCGGCTTCGCCTTCGCCGCGGGCGCGCCCCCGGTCTGCTTGAGCTTGCGGTTGTAGATCCAGCGGTCGGTCATGTACATGATCGGCGTGTACAGCGCGATGGCGATCAGGCACATCGTCAGCGCGCCGGCGGTCGTGGCGCCCTTGCCGACGAAGCGGAAGAAGATGAACAGGATGACGGCGCCGACCAGTGCCTTCAGGAAGGCGCTCTGCAGCGACGGCGGCTTCAGCGGGCGCGCGCCCGCGGTGCGGGTGGCGCGGCCGGAGCCCTTCCCGTTCGCGCGGGTGGTGCCGGGCGCCGGCTTGCTGGTGCGGCCACGCGCCTCGACCATGCCGACCGCGTTGCCGCGGTGCTTGTTGCGCCGCTTGCGCTTCGTCTGGGCCATGCCAGCCAGTCTACGCACGGAGCAGTCGTTCGATGAGCCGCTTGTCCGGGTCGAACCCGGGCATCGGCACGTCGGCCGGGAAGTCGGCGAACGCGGCCTCCGGGGCGAGCGCGACGAGCTCGGCGCGGGTCACGCCGGCGTGCCGGCGAACGGCCTCGACCAGCGCGCCGGGCGTGGTCGCCCGGTGGTCCTCGATGTTCGTCGTGACCTGGACCGCGCCCGAGCGCTCGAGCGGCACGCCGAGCGCGCGCACGGACGGCAGGCCCTCCGCCCCGCCCTCGCGGATCAGGGCGGCGATCCGGCGCGCGTCGGCGAGCGTCGCCGGCGGCGCGAGCTCGACGTTGAAGGCGACCAGCGGCGGGCGGGCGGTCACCAGCGTGGCGCCCGCGGTCGGGTGGCGCTCGCTCGGGCCGAAGTCGGGCGCCAGCTCGTGCAATAGCGCGCCCCCGTCGCGGCGCAGCTGCGCCCGCGTGCGCCCGCCGCCGAGCGCGTCGTAGAGGTAGACCGGCACGCCCAGGTCCTCCGCCAGCCTGTCGGCGAGCACCAGCGCCTCCGCCACCGCGGCGCCGCGCGCGGCGTCGTCGAGGTGGACGATCGGCGCGACGTCGAGCGCGCCCACGCGCGGGTGCACACCCGAATGGCGCGTGAGGTCGATCCGCTCGACGGCCACGCGGGCCCCGCGCACGACTGCCGCCGCCAGCGACCCTGGCTCGCCCGCCAGGCTGAAGACCGTCCGGTGGTGGTCGGGGTCGGTGTGGACGTCGAGCACGCGCGTGACGCCATCGGCGGCGAACGCGGCGCCGATCGCGGCGAGCACGGCGGCGTCGCGCCCCTCGGACACGTTGGGGACGGCGAGCAGCGGCACGGGCTTGTCCCTGAGGTTCAGCCGCCGGTCATTCCCAGAGCTGCTCGACCGGCACGTACGGCCCGCCGTAGCCGGCCTGCTGCAGCGCCGGGACGAACGTCTCCACCAGGGCCGGGGCGCGCATCGCGCGGTCGACCGGCGCGGCGATCACCACCACGGGGCCGTGGCCGGGGATGTCGAGGTCGGCGTTGGAGAACGGCCGGCCGTCCTCGGTGAGGAAGCAGATCAGGTCCGGGGCGAGCACCAGCGGATGCGGGTGCGCGCCGCTCCAGGCGACGAGGTTCTCGTTCTGGTTGACGATCCGGAACGTCGCGCCGTCGGGCGCGCTGAGCGTGACCGTGCCGAGGTCGAAGCCGCCCTCGGTCTGCTCCTCGGCGGCGGTGATGGCGCCGCGGAACACGACGCGGCCGCCGAGCGCCTTCGCCACCGCCGCCACCTTGTCGCCGGGCGCCGCCTCGCGCAGCGTGGCGCCGAGCGCGCGGGCGCGCTCCGTGGTCCCGGCGATCACCGCCGACCGCATGGCCGCGCCGTCCATCGCCCACATCGCGACGCCGGTGTCCTCCTTGAACGCGCCGCTCGAGACGATGCCGCGCATCGCGCTGTCGGCGGTCGCGGCGCCGCCCGGCGCCTGGAAGGAGATCTGCTCGTCGGCGTTGGCGAGCACGATCGTGCCGAGCGGGAGCCCATGGCTGGCGTAGGTGCACATCGGCAGCGCGGGGATCGCGCGCGCGGCGCCGGCGCCGTCGACGATCGGCAGCCGCTTGGAGACGGCGACGGTCATCGGCAGCAGGCTGTTGGCGGCGCCGACCTCGCCGGGGAGGACGTGGGTGAACGGCTGCCCGAGCGTGGCGGCCAGCGCGTCCCAGGCGTGCGTGGCGGCGTCGAACGGGAAGCCGGAGGCGGCGGCGTCGGGCGATCCCACCCCGGCGGCGACCGCGAGCCGCGCGTCGGCGCCGACGGCTTCCGGCGCGACCAGCTCGACGCTGCCGTGCTCGACGATGCCGGCCAGCAGCTGCTGCCCGAGCGGGTACGGCCCGCCGCCCCCGGCGCCGAGGATGCAGGCGCCGTCGAGGATGTCCTGCAGGTCCTGCTTGGAGAGGATCGGCATCGCGTCAGCGGGCTCCATCGGTTGCGGGGTCGGACAGGCGGGCGGCGACGGCGACGGCGCCCTGGCGGTGGGCGAGCTCGCGGGCGCGCTCGAGATGCTCGGTGCGCGCGCCGTCGTCGGCGGCGGCCAGCGCGGCGAGGCGGTGCAGCTCGGCCAGGAACACCCGCTCGCCGATCCGGCCGGCGATGTCGATCGCGTCGGCGGCGGCGCTGCGGGCGAGCGCGGCGTCGCCGGCGTTGAGCGCGGCGTCGGCGACCAGCAGCCCGAGCAGCGTCTGGCCGATGCCGATGCCGCGGGCACGCATGGCGGCCACCGTGTCGGTCATCATCGGCAGGCCGCGGGCGGAGTCGCCCAGGCGCGCGAGCGCCCAGCCGAGCTGCACGGACCCGATCGCGACGTAGACCGGGAAGGCCTCGGCGCGCGCGAGCTCGACGAGCCGCTCGGCGGCGGCCCGGGCGGCGGGCGGCCGGTCCTCCAGGCAGGCGAGGAACCCCGCGGCCTGCAGCACCAGGGCCTCGCTGAACCGGTGCCCGACCGCCTCGGCGTCGATGAGCGCGCTGTCGACGAGCCGCCGCGCCTCGGCGCCGTCGCCCCGCAGCCAGGCGCCGAGCGCGCCCGGGATGACGGCGGTGAAGCGCGGGTCCTGTGCGAACCCGGCCAGGTGGCTGCCGTGGCGGTCGGGCGCCAGCAGCGCGCGCATGGCGGCCAGCTCGCGCTCGGCGTCCTCGAGCTCGCCGGCCCAGAAGCGCGCGTTGCCGACCATCAGGTGGGCCTGGATCAGCAGGTCGGCGTCGCCGAGCCGGGTGGCGATCTCCAGGCAGCGCTCGGCGGTCCGCGCCGACGCCTCGTGGTCGCCCGCGAACTGGTAGTAGGTGCGCAGGCCGAACAGGGCCTGGAACGTCTCGCGGCTCTCCGGCACCCCGTCGACCAGCGCGAGCGCACGGTCGTAGGCGGCGCGGGTGGCGGGGGCGGTCTGGCCGTCGGTGACGATCCGGCCGGCGCCGAGCGCCAGGCTCAGTGCCAGCTCCGCCGCGCGGCGCCCGCTGCCGGCGGGCAGGCCGCCGGCCAGTTCGAGCCCGCTGTCGGCGCACTCGGCGGCCTCGCGGTAGGCGCCGAGCCGCAGCGCGTGCTGCGCCGCGCGGCGCTCGTAGTCGACGGCGCGATCGGGATGGCCGCCGCGGGCGTGGTGGTGGGCGAGCCGGTGCAGCTGCGGCTCGAGCCGGTCGCGGTGCAGGTCCTCGAGGACGTCGGCCGCGCTCGCGTGCAGCCGGGTGCGGCTGACCTGCAGCAGCATGCCGTAGGCGGCGTCGCGCACGAGCGCGTGCTGGAAGCGGCCGCGGCGGTCGCGGCGGGCCGTGTGCCAGATGCCGCGGCGGCCGGCGGCCTCGCACCACTCGGCGACCACGGCGGGCGGGCTGTCGAGCATGCGCTCCAGCGCCGGCAGGTCGAACTCGCCGCCGAGCACGGCCGCGGTCTGGACCGTCCGGCGCACCTCGGGGGCGAGCCCGTCCAGGCGCGCGACCACGACCTCGCCGACGGTCGGCGGGACGAGGTCGCCGGCCCGGATCTCGAGGCCGTCCGCGCCGGGCTCGGCCGCGCCGCGCTCGTGCACGTGCAGCAGGATCTGCTCGAGGAAGAACGGGTTGCCGGCGGTCCGCTCGGCGAGCCAGTCGACGGTGTCCGGCGCGACCGCCGTGCCGAGGATGGTGGCGGCGAGCGTCGCGATGGCGGGGGCATCCAGCGGCCCGAGCTCGAGCGTGCGGTCGGCAGCCGCGGCGGGCTCGCGGCTCGTCAGGACGAGCGCGAACGGGCGGTCGGCGAGCGCCTGTCGCAGCACCGGCAGGAAGGCCAGCGTCTCCGGGTCGGCCCAGTGCAGGTCGTCGACCTGGAGGACGAGCGGATGATGCTCGAGCTGCGCGCGCAGCAGGGCGGTGAACGCGTCGAGCAGGCCCCGGAAGCGCGCCTCGGCGGGGGCCTGCTCATACGCCGGGCCGGGGTCCGGGAGATCGGCGAGCGCGGCGAGGAACGCGCGGTGCGGTTCCAGCCCGGGGGTCAGCCGGGCCTCGAAGCGCTCGCGATTGGCGATCGCCGTCGCATGCTGCGACTGGCCGAAGAAGTCGGCGGCCGCCCGCCGCAGCGGGTGCAGCTCGCGCCGCCACACCGGGTCCGCGGCTCCGCGGAGCCAGCGGCCGGGGAAGCGGGCGCGCTGCGCGGCGACGAGCCGGCTCTTGCCGATGCCGGCATCGCCGGCGACCAGGACGGCCCCGGCGCCGCGCCCGCCGGCCAGCGGCGCCAGGAAGTCCGCCAGCGCCTCCTGCTCGGCCGCCCGGCCGACCAGCGGGCCGTGGGCCGCGTCGGCCTGCGCGGTCCCCTCGAGCAGATGCAGCTCGACGGGCTCGGCGATCCCCTTCAGCCGGCGCGGTCCGAGCGCGCGCAGCGCGAATCCGCCGCCGGCGGCGTCCGCCAGCCCGCGGTCGACCAGCAGCTCGCCGGCGCGGGCGCTGCCCATCAGGCGCGCGGCGAGGTTGACGTGCGAGGAATAGGTCACGTACTCCTCGCGCAGCGCGAACCCCGCGAAGCCGGTGAAGGCGGTCCCGCGTGAGGCGCCGGAGCGCAGCCGGCCGGGATGGCGGGCGTGCAGCTCCAGCAGCAGCCCGAGGGCGCGGGCGCCGTCGCCCTCGTAGGAGACCGGCGCGCCCCACACGAGGTACAGCAGGCAGCCCTTGTCGCCGAGCTCGATCGAGTCGACGCGGCCGCCGTAGCGGTGCTGGAGGTCGAACACGTCGTGCACGACCGCCTCGAGGCCGGTGACGTCCTCGAGCGCGACGAACGCGGCGACGGTGGGGCGGAACTCGCTCGGGAGGTCGGCCTCGAGCAACTCGTCGGGCAGGAACAGGCGGGCCAGCGGATCGGGCGCGGCCGGCGGGGCGGGCAGCCGCGGAGCGGGCGCCTGCGCGGCGTCGAGGCCGTCGAGCGAGGCGTGGAGCACGACGTCGCCGGGCTGGGCGGCGAGCTCGGCCTCGACGGCCGCGGCCAGCGCGTCGCCCGACCAGTACGGGCTCGCGCGCGAGCCGTCGCGAGCGCTGACCACGCCCCAGCGCGCGGTCCCCGCACCGGCGCCGACCTTGACCGCCACGGGGTGCTCGCCGTAGGGCGAGCGGAACGCCGGCTGGGCGGCGACCGAAGCGGCGACCGCATGCGCGGCGGCCAGCGCGCGCGGGCCCGCGTCGGCGCGCTCGCCGGGGAAGATCGCCATGAACGCGTCGCCGGCGAAGCTCGAGACGAAGCCGCCGTGGCCGTACACGGTCTCCAGCAGCGGGGCGAACACCGCCTCCACCATCCCGGCCAGCACCTCGGCGCCGTGGTCGCCGTGGCGGGCGAGTGCGTCTGCCGTCTCGGTGAAGCCGGCGAGGTCGACCCACGCCGCGGCCGCGTCGAACGCGCCGGCGCGGTCGCCGTCGCGCAGGCGGTCGAGCAGCGGCCGCGGGACGATCTCGCGCATCAGCCGGCGGCCAGGAACGGGAGCGTGAGCGTGCCGCGCGCGTAACCCATCAGCGTGTCGACGTCGTAGCCGCCGAACCAGAACGCGACGGGCCACGGCTGGCTGGTCCCGGGCGTGCCCCTCAGCGCGTGTTCGGGGTCGTCAACGTGCGGGGTGCCGTTGAGCGGGAACGACCAGGTCGCCTGCATGCCCATGAACTGCTCGCCCGCCAGCCGCGCGCCGGTCAGGTGCTCGTCGGCGTCGAAGGCCGCGATCCGGCGCTCGTAGCCGGCCTTCGTCACCGGGTCAGGCTCGGCCGCGGCCAGGCGGCGCAGGTCGGCGGCGCGCTGCGCGCGCGTCGCCGCGTAGTCCATGACGCCCGTCGCCTCGGCGACCTCGGCCGACTGGATCGCGATCCCGTTCGTGCGCGGCTTGAGCAGGTCGGGCTCGAGGAACACGTCGTCGACGGTCAGGCCGGGACGCACGGGATCCCACAGCGCGGCCCGGCTGAGGGTCACGCCGCCGCCGGAGATCTCCAGGTGGAAGGGGTCCAGCAGCAGCTGGAACGGCGCGTCGACCAGCACGAGGTTGCGCTGGTTGAACTGCGCGCCGTCCAGCAGGTCGACGCGGCCGCCGAGCAGCGGGTGCGTGCCGGCCGCGGGGGCGCCGCCGACGCGGACGGCGGTCACCGTCACCCCGACGTCGCCGGCGTGCGGATAGCGCGGGCACACCGGGTCCTGGAAGCGGACCAGCCGGTCGAACGGCGGCTCGCCGGGCACGGTGAACGTCGGCCCGCTCACGCCGTGCGGCTCGTCGGACGGGTCGGGGTCGGTGGCGAAGCGGCACTGCCACCAGCCCTCGAAGTCGAGCTCGAGGCTCACGTCACCTCCATGCCGGCGGCGAACCGCCGGGCGATCAGGGTCAGGCTACGGGCGATGTAGCCCACGCGTTCGGGCACACCGGGCTGGGCCGCGGCGGCACCGGCGGCGGTCGCGAGGTCGTCGAGCTGCTCGGCCAGCACCGCCCAGGCGGCACGGCGGTGCGGCAGGAAGACGACCGGACCGCCGGTGTCGAAGCTCGGGCCGGCACGCGGGCCGTCGGGCTGCCCGGCGAACGCCGGCAGCGTCGTCAGCACCTCGGCCAGCGGTCGGACGGCCATCGTCATCAGCGGGAAGAAGCCGATGCCGCGCAGCGTGGTCAGCTCGTCCTCGCTCTCGTCGGTGGCGGCGAACAGCCGCAGCAACAGCAGCAGCATCGTCCGGTAGGCGGCGTCGAAGACGGCGAGCACCTCGCGGGCGGCCGGGTCGGTGACGTGCGTCGTGCCCGGATGGGCGCGCGTCAGCGACGGGTTCGCGACGACGTCCCGCGCGGGGTCGAGCCCGGGGGTGGCGCGCACCTCCTCGAGCACGTCGAGGAACCGCCGGTAGTGGGAGATCTCGGTGTCCTGCGGCGCGCCCTCCCCCTGCTCCATGATCAGGTCGACGGCGGCGAGCGCGCTCGGGAGGTCCTGCACGGTCGTCAGGTAGACGTCGTAGCCGCCGCCCATCGCGCCGACGCGCGGGAAGTCCGTCCCCAACTGCAGCCCGGTGACCTCGGCCTTGACGGGGCCGACGAACAGGTCGGGCGAGTCGAGCGCGATCAGCAGCCCGCGGATGCGCTCGTACAGCGCGCTCACGTTGCGGCCGGGATCCGGCGCGGCGCGGCAGAAGGCGTCGGCGGGGTCGACCTCGTCCGGGCGCTCGAAGCAGACGAACTTCTCGATCGTCTGCGTGCTGAACGGCTCCAGCGCCATCTGGTGGCCGAACAGCGGCGTCGCGTACGGGAAGCGCGGATGACCGAACCACGGCGACCCGCCGACCGCCGTCAGCAGGTTGGCCACCAGGCCGAGGTGCTCCATCTCCTGGCGGGCGACCATCAGCAACGTCCGCGCCCACCCCATGACCGTCGTCATCTGCGCGTCGTTCAGCCCGTCCCCGACGCGCTTGAGGCTGAAGGCCGCGAACAGGTACTGGCAGGTCAGCGAGTGCTCGAGATCGGAGGCCTCGCCCAGCAGGCGGAGCAGCTCGTCACGGGTCGGTCTGGGGGTCTCCGTCATCCGTACCAGTCCGCCTCGGACGAGCCTATCCGAGGGCGCGGCGGGGCGTTACCCCGTCTTAACCGACAACGCGCAACAATTCACGCGATGTCAGCTACGCGCTCCCCTCGCGTGCTGGCCGGCCGGCGCCGGGCGGCGCGCGCGAAGGTCGTGGTCACGGTCTGCGGTCTCGCGGTCTTCGGCGCCGGGATGGGCCTCGCCCGTGCGTCCTACGCCGGGCACCGCAAGCATCCCGCCCGGCCGCTCGGTGCGCCGCGCGACTTCCTCGGGGTGGTGCAAGACGACATCCTGCGATCGGGCGTCGTGGCGCCCGCGCAGGCGCCGCCGGCCGCCCAGACGTCCGCCTCATGAACCGCTCGCCCGCGATGGGCTGCGAGCTCGTCGTGTCCGGCGCCACGGACGAGCAGCTCGCCGCCATCGGCGCGCTGATCGAGGACTTCGACGCGCGCTTCAGCCGCTTCCGCGCCGGCAGCGAGCTGTGCCGCGTCAACGCGTCGCGCGGCCGGGCCGTGCTGGTGTCGGAGGCCTTCGCGGTCGCGCTGACGCTGGCGCTGGCGGCAGCCCAGGCGACCGGCGGGCT
>JAXDHL010000136.1:0-3879 GCA_034664525.1 Solirubrobacteraceae bacterium | reverse complement strand
GGCCAGCAGGTGCTCGTCCGCGCCGGGGTCGGCGCCGCGCCGCTGATGCTCGCCCTGCAGCGCGAGATCCTCGAGCGCGGCGGCTGGCCGTTGCTGCGGCCGTCGCTGGAGGGTCAGGACGAGTCCTGGTGGTCGGCGGCGCAGGACGCCCAGATCGACGGCTTCGCCCCGCTCGAGCTCGCCGAGGCGCGAGGCGCCGACGCCCGCATCGCGATCTCCTCGCCCGACAATGCGACCGCGCTCTCGGCAGTCGACCCGTCCCGCACGGCGCGCGCCGCCCGCGCCCGCCAGCCGCTGCGCGCGGCGGCCGAGCACCAGCGCTGGTGCGTGACCGTCTGGCCCGTGCCCGCGCTCGCGCAGCAGGCGGGCATCGGGACGGCGGCGTTCGCCCGGCTCGTCGAGCGGGCGCTGTTCCTCGACCGGCCGGATCCGGTCACGGCCTGGCAGGCGCTGTCGGAACGACAGGCGCGGCTGATCGAGCGCCTCGCGCCCGCGCGCGAGATCCGCATCGAGGCGCCGGGCACCGACCTCACGCTGAACGTCGAGGGCCGGACGTGGATCAACTCCGACGGCCGGCGCAACATGCCCTCGGGCGAGGTCTTCACCGGCCCGCACGAGGCGTCCGCGAACGGGACCGTGCGCTTCACGGTCCCCACCAGCCACGGCGGGGTCGACGTCGCCGGCGTCGAGCTGCGCTTCGACGACGGCCTGGTCGTCGACGCGCGCGCCGAGCGCGGCCAGGACCACCTGCTGCAGACGCTCGACACCGACCCCGGCGCCCGCCGGCTCGGCGAGCTCGGCATCGGCACGAACACCGGCATCGAGCGGCGCACCGGCATGATCCTGCTCGACGAGAAGATCGGCGGCACGATCCACCTCGCGGTCGGCCGCTCCTATCCGGAAACCGGTGGCATCAACGAGAGCGCGGTCCACTGGGACCTGATCTGCGATCTACGCACGGGCGGGCGGCTGCTCGCCGACGGAGAGGCGGTCGACGTGCTCCGGCCATAGCGGTAGGTTCGGTCCGACGTGCCACGGATGGGGAGCTGGAAGCGCTGGGCAACCGCCGGGATGGTGGTGGCGGCGCTCGCCGGGGTGGCGGGCGGGCCGCCCGCCGCGCTCGCCGGCGCCGGCGATCTCGATCCGGCGTTCTCCGGCGACGGCCGTGTGAGCCTGCCCGGGGCCGGCCCATTCGTCCCCCGCGCGCTCGCGATCCAGCCCGACGGGCGGATCGTCGCGGCCGGGTCCTCCTGCCAGCCGGCGGCCGCCTCCGGCGACGCGACGTGCCTGACCGACGGCGACGCGAGCTTCCGGCTCGCCCGGCTGACGCCCGACGGCGGCGTCGACCCCGAGTTCGGCGACAACGGCCTGGTCACCACGCCCATCGGCAGCGGGCGCTCGCAGGCGCTCGACGTGCTGGTCGAGCCGTCGGGCGCGATCGTCGCCGGCGGTGCCGCGCGCGACGCGCAGGGCCAGGACGTGCTCGCGCTCGCCCGCTACGACGCACGCGGCGCGCTCGACCCGACCTTCGGCATCGGCGGCATCGTGCTGCAGCCGGTCGGCACCGGCTTCGCGGCGATCGCCGACATCGCCGCCGGACCGGGCGGGACGATCCTCGTGACCGGCCAGGCCGGCCAGCGGATGCTGGTCGCGCGCTTCACCGCGACGGGCGCGCTCGACGCGGGCTTCGGCACCGGCGGCACGGTGGTCGCCGGGCCCGCCTATGGCTACGGGCTCGGGCTCGCCCCCGCCCCGGACGGGAGCGTCGTGGCAGCCGGGATCGCGGGCGACACGCCCGACCCGGCCGGCTACCGCTTCGGCGAGCTGCGCCTGACCGCGGCCGGGCTGCCCGACGGCACGTTCGGGATCGGCGGGTTCGCCGAGCAGCACGCTGGAACGTCGGCCTCCTATGCCAACGCCGCGGCGGCGACGCCCGACGGCGGCTGGGTGGCGGCGGGGGCCGGGACGGTGCCCGACGGGCGCCAGGCGTTCACGATCGTGCGCGGCGGCCCGGGCGATGCGCCCATCCCGGCTTGGACCGCGCAGGCGGCGTCGGGCGCCGGGGCGGTCGCCACCGACGTCGCCGCGCTGCCCGACGGCCGGGTGGTCGCCGCCGGGCAGGTCACCCCGAACGCGGGCGGGCTCGCGTTCGGCGTCGCGCGCCTCACGCCCGGCGGCGCGCTCGACCCGACCTTCGGCGGCGGCTTCACCACGATCGGCTGGGAGCGCTTCCCGTTCGCGCGCTCGACCGCGGTCGCCGTCCAGCCGAACGGCGACGTCGTGACGGCCGGCATCGGCTGCGATGGCGGCGGCACCGGCATGCGCTGCACGGGCGGGACCGCGATCCTGCTGCTCGCACGCCAGCTCCCCGACCCGCCGGCGCCGGTCGCGACCCCCGCCCCCACCCCCACCCCGACGCCGGCCGCTGACGTGACCAAGCCGCGCGCCACGGTGCGCGGGGTGCCGCCGCAGGTCACCCGCAGCACGCTCGCGCGCCGCGGCCTGCCCGTGGCGGTCCGCGCCTCGGAGAAGGTGCGCCTGGAGCTGTGGCTCAGCGGCACCCGGCGCGGCGGCAAGCGGGTCGTGCTCGCGCACGTGCGGCTGCGCACGCCGCGGCGGACGGTCGCGTTCCGGGTCCACCCCGGACGGCGCGCGCTGCGGCGCGTGCGGCCGGGTCGCCTGCGGGTGCAGGTCCGGCTCACGGATCGCGCCGGCAACGCGATCACGCTGCGCAAACACACCACGCTGCGCTGAGCGCTAGGTTCGGGCGACCGTGCGCCGCCGAACCAAGATCGTCGCGACCATCGGCCCCGCCTCGCGGGATCCCGAGGTGCTCGTCCGGCTCGTCGAGGCCGGCATGGACGTCGCCCGCCTGAACTTCTCCCACGGCAGCGCCGAGGAGCACGAGGAGACCGCCCAACGGGTGCGTGAGGCCGCCGGCCGCGCCGGCCGCCAGGTCGCGATCCTGCAGGACCTCCCGGGGCCGAAGCTGCGCATCGGCACCCTGCGCGGCGGGATCGCCGAGCTCAAGCCCGGCGACGGGATCACGTTCACCTGCGGCAGCGACGGCGCCGAGGGCGACTCGTCGCACATGCACATCTCGTGGGCCGGCCTGGCCGGCGCGGTCACCTCCGACGAGGTGATGTACCTCGCCGACGGCGCGGTCCGCCTGCGCGTGACCGGCGCCCGCCCGCAGGCGTCCGAGTTCGACGCCGTGGTCGAGGTGGGCGGCGCCGTCGCCTCCCGACAGGGCCTGAACATCCCCGGCGAGGTCACCGAGCTGCCCTCCGTCCCGGCGGAGGACCTCGAGCACCTCGCGGTCGGCGAGCGCATCGGGGTCGACCTCGTGGCGCTGAGCTTCGTGCGCCGGGCCGACGAGATCACCGAGCTGCGCAAGCACACCCGGCTGCCGCTGATCGCGAAGATCGAAAAGCCGCAGGCGGTCGACCGGATCGAGGAGATCGTGCACGCGGCGGACTGCGTGATGGTCGCCCGCGGCGACCTCGGCATCGAGCTGCGGATCGAGGACGTCCCGCTCGTGCAGAAGCGCGTGATCGCGTGCGCGGGGTCGATGGCGCGGCCGGTCATCACCGCGACACAGATGCTGGACTCGATGGTGGCCTCGTCGCGCCCGACCCGCGCCGAGGTGGCGGACGTCGCCAATGCGATCCTCGACGGCACGGACGCGGTGATGCTCTCCCAGGAGACCGCGGTCGGCAACTATCCGGTCGAGGCGGTGGCGATGATGGCGTCGATCGCCGAGCGGACCGAGCCCACCGCGCCCTACGCGACCTGGAACGAGTCGCGCGTGAAGCGCGACCAGCGTGACCCCGCCTACACGATCGCCTTCCTAGCCTGCCGGGCGGCGGACGAGCTCGG
>JAXDHL010000135.1:0-2953 GCA_034664525.1 Solirubrobacteraceae bacterium | reverse complement strand
GGCGGCGTTCGCGATGCTCCCACGCCGGCCGGTGTTCCTGTGGCGATGATGTCGCCCACCTCGAGCGTCATGATCTGCGAGAGGAACGAGATGGTCTCGGCGACGCCGAAGATCATGGAGGCGGTGTGCCCGTCCTGGACGAGGTCTCCGTTGACCCGTGTGCGCAGGCCGAGCGCGTCCAGATCGCCGAGCTCGTCGAGCGTGACGAGGGCCGGTCCGCAGGGCGCGAAGGTGTCGATGGCCTTGCCTCCGGTCCACAGCTGGTTGGCCATCTGCAGGTCGCGTGCGCTGACGTCGTTGAAGGCCATCGCGCCGGCGACGTGGTCCAGCGCCGACGTCGGCGGGATGTCCCGGCCCCGGCGCCCGATGACCACCGCCAGCTCGGCCTCGTAGTCGACCTTGGTCGTCGTCGCCGGCGGGACGATCGTCGCCGTGGGGCCGGCGAGCGAGTTGGGGAACTTGGCGAAGAAGATCGGCGCGGAGGGCTCCTGCAGGCCGGCCTCCGTGGCGTGGTCGCGGTAGTTGAGGCCGAGGCAGATGATCTTCTGCGGGTCCGTGACGGGCGGGCCCAGCTCGAGCTCGTCCACGCGCCCGACCGGCGACGCCGAGGACACCGTCGACGCCAGCTGCGCCAGGGCCGCCGGCCCCAGCTCCAGCACGTCGCGCGTCGTTCGTACCTCCGCCGGGTGATCGAGCCCCGCCGTCAGCGTCGCGGCGTCGACGATGTCGTTGCCGACCTGGATCCCGGGACGCCACGTCTGGTCACTGCGATAGCTGACAAGTCTCATCGAAGCTCCTGGTCTGCCGACACGGACGTCGCCCACGAGGAGGCGTCCAGGACGGGGGTCGTGAGGTGCGCGCCGCGCGCGCGCAGGTCGGCGGCGATCTCGCGCCCGGGGCCGACGAGGGCGTCGCCGCGTGCCCGCAGTCGCCCGAGGCGCAGCACGAGCGCCTCGAGCGCGCGCAGGCGCGACTCGCTGGTGTAGAGGAAGGGGTGCAGGACGACGCAGAGCGGCGTCTCCGCCTCGCCGTCGAGCGCGCCGTCGATCGCGCCGTCGATCGCGGCAGCGAAGTGCGCGGGCGCTGCCGGCGCTGCCGTCAGGCCATCACGAACCCGCAACGGGGCGAGTGGGGGCGCGAAGTAGTAGGCGTCGATCAGCGGCCAGCGAAACGGCAGGCACGCGACCCCGGCGACCTCGCCGGCGACCGTGCCCGCCGGCGACGCCCAGTCGAGGCCGGCATCGGCAAGCAGCCGAAGGTCGTTCCCGTCGAGCGCCCCGCCGGGCGGCCGGAAGCCCGTCACTGCGGTGCCCATCGCCCGAAGCGCCTCAGTCGAGGCGGCGAGAAGCTCGCGCTTGCGAGGCTCGGTCTGCGCGGAGAACGTCTCGTGCCGCCAGCCGTGGCAGCCGAGCTCATGGCCGTCGGCGATCACGCGGTGCAGGGCGTCTGGGTACCGCTCGGTGTTGATGGCCTCGACGAAGAACGTGGCCTTCAGCCCGGCGCCGTCGAGCAGATTCAGGACGACGGGGAGCACCTGCGTCACCGAGTGGTGAGCGCCACGCGCGACGGGCTCGCCGAGCTCCTCCTCGGCGGCCTCGCCGAGGTTGTCGAACGTCAGCGCGATCCGCGCAGCAGGCGCGTCAACGGACACCGGCGCGCTCCCGCAGCAGCCTGGCGACGTGCTCGACCGTGGCGCCCAGGTGCGCCCGCAGCGCGGCCTCGGCGGCCTCCGCATCCCCGCGGATGCATGCGTCGAGGATCAGCTGATGCTCCCGATCCAGCCGCTCGCTCGGCACCTGACGGGCGGCGTAGAGCTGCATGTAGGCCCGGTCGCGGTCGCGCAGCGTCGCGATCAGCGTCGACAGCTGCAGGTTGCCGCCCAACTCGTACAACTCCCTGTAGAAGCGCTGGTTGAGCTCGACGTACAGCGCGGAATCGCTCGTCTGGCGCATACGGTCCAGCAGCGCCTGCAGCCGGGCGGCGTCCGTGGAGGTGCACAGCGCCGCGGCTCGCCGGACCGCCAAGACCTCCAGCGCGATCCGGATCTCGTAGTGGTCTCGCAGCTCCGCTTCGCTGGGACTGGACACCGTCGCGCCCCGATGGGGCTCGACGCGGACCAGGCCTTCGCGCTTGAGCGTCGCCAGGGCCTCGCGCACCGGGGTGGTGCTCACCCCGAAGCGCTCCGCCACGTCGCGCTGGCGCACGCGAGCGCCGGGCGCCAGCACGCCCGTCGTGATCTCGGCCCGGAGCGCGACGGCCACGCGCTCGGCACCGGTGGCCGTCTGACCTTGCCCTAGTTGCATCGGCTCCGGCCCCGTGGATCCACGGGCCTCCCGGCCAGCGCCGGCCACACCGGCGACCAGTAGGCGATGACGCGCGCCACTGGTTTTCTCGGGTTTTGCCCGGTTGCCGCGCGGTCGTCGACAAAAGCGGTCACACGAACGATGATACGTCATCAGACGTGCTTGGTGGATCATTCGTGAACCGCAACGCCCAGATCCGGAGGAGATTGCCGTGCCCGACACAAAGCTCAATGGCGTTCACCACTTCACCGGAGTGACCGCCGACGTCACCGCCAACGTGGATTTCTGGTGCCGGATCCTGGGTCTGCGGTTCGTCAAGAAGACGCTGAACTTCGAGACCACGTTCCGCTATCACACGTACTACGGCGACGAGGATGGGCGCCCGGGAAGCATCGTGACGTTCCTCGAATTCAACGAGCTCGAGCGACAGCGTCCCGGCGCCGGCAACATCCAGCGCATCGTGCTGCGCGTCGGCTCCTACGACGCCGTCGACTTCTGGCTACGCCGCCTGGCCGAAAACCAGGTCCACAGCGAGATGCTGCGCCTCGACCCGACCCAGCCGACGCGCCTGATCTTCGAGGACTTCGAGGGGCACGAGATCGAGTTGGTCGTCAGCGACGCCCCCGACGCGCCGCAACTCGCCGACGCCG
>JAXDHL010000134.1:0-3767 GCA_034664525.1 Solirubrobacteraceae bacterium | reverse complement strand
CACGCGCGCGGGCGAGCGCTCGGCGGTCAGCCGGCGCGTCGCCTCGATGCCGTCGCAGCGTGGCATCCGCAGGTCCATCAGATCGCGACCGAGCTGACGATCGCGGCCGCCGAGCGATCCACGTCGTCCGCGGTCGTCCGCCACGAGGAGATCGAGACGCGGATCGCCGCGCGGCCCTGCCAGACGGTGCCGCCGACCCAGCAGGTGCCGTCGCGGACGATCGCCTCGGCCGTGGCGGCCGTGGCGGCATCGTCGTCGTCCACCCGCAGCAGGACCTGGTTGAGCACGACGTCGTTGAGGACCTCGATGCGCGGGTCCTCCGCGCAGGCCGCCGCGAGCCGGCGGGCGAGCGCGCAGCAACGGTCGACCAGCTCGGCGACACCGTCGCGGCCGAGCGAGCGCAGCGCCGCGTAGACCGCGAACCCGCGCGCGCGACGCGACGCCTCGGGCACCCAGTCGGAGTTCGAGCGGACGCCGTCGTCGTTCCGGACGAGATAGGCGGCGCGCAGGCTCATCGCCGCGGCGTGTGCGACGGGGTCGGCGACGGCGACGACGCCGCAGTCGTAGGGGACGTTGAGCCACTTGTGCCCGTCGGTGGCCCACGAGTCGGCGCCGGCGGCGCCGGCCGTCAGGTGCGCGAGCGCCGGCGCGGCGGCGGCCCACAGCCCGAAGGCGCCGTCGACGTGGACCCAGGCGTCGTGCTCCCCGGCGGCGGCGACGATCTCGTCCATCGGATCGAACGCGCCCGTGTTCACGTTGCCGGCCTGCGCGCACACGATCGCCGGCCCCTCGCCCGCGTCGAGTGCCGCTCGCAGCGCGTCGGCGCGCATGGCGCCCTGGTCGTCCACCGCGACCAGCGTGATCGCCCGCGTGCCGAAGCCGAGCAGCCGCAGCGCGCGGGGGATCGTCGCGTGCAGCTCGGCTCCGGCCAGGATGCGCACCGCCGGCGCGCCGATCAGGCCTGCCTCGGCGACGTCCCATCCGGCGCGGGCGAGCACCGCGTGGCGGGCGGCGGCGAGGGCGGTCACGTTGGCCATCTGTGCGCCGGTGGTCAGACCGGCGGTTGCGCTCGCCGGCAGTCCCAGCAGCTCCTTCAGCCAGCCCGTGGCCACGTCCTCGACCGTCGCCGCCGCCGGCGAGGAGACGGCGGAGAAGCTGTTCTGGTCCCAGGTGCTCGCGAGCCAGTCGGCGGCCAGCGCCGCCGGCAGGGCGCCGCCGGTCACGAAGCCGAAGTAGCGCGGGCCGGCCGAGGCCACGAGGCCGTCGTCGGCCGCCGCGGCCAGCTCCTCCACGACCTGCACGGCGTCCACGCCGTGCTCGGGGAGCGGCATCCGCAGCGCCTCGGCGGTGCCGGTCGGTCCGGCGGGCCGGGTGGCGGCGCCGGCCAGGAACGCGTCGGCGAGGTCGGCGGCACGGCGCAGCGGCTCCACCGGCGCAGCCTTGCAGCCGATCCGGCTGGATCGCAAGTGCGCACCACGCTCGCCGCCGCGCGGAGGGTCACACGGCGGCGGCGCTGAGCCCGAAGCCCACGCCCGTGAGCTGCTCGGACCGCGTCCACAGCTCACGGGCCACGGCCGCGTCCTGGGCGGCCGCGGAGCGCCCGACGAGCTTCGGGTGCCCGCGGCCCTCCTGGAAGCCGTCCGGCCCGACGTAGCTGTCGCCGGGGATGTCCTGGGTCGCGGCGTAGAGCGTCGGCAGCGCGCCGTGCTCGTCGTCCTGGGCGATCAGCGCGTTGCCGATCTTCATGAACGTGTTCATGACGAGGTTCTGCGAGCGGCTCTGGAGGTTCGTGGCCGCGTAGCCCGGGTGCGCCGCGGTCACGCGGATCGCCGACCCGGCCTCGGTCAGGCGCCGCTGCAGCTCGCTCATGAACAGCAGGTTGGCGAGCTTGGACTGCGAGTACGCGCCCCAGCGCTTGTAGTCCTTGCGCTCCCAGTTGAGGTCGTCGAGGTCGATCTTGCCCTGCCGGTGCGCGGTGGAGGAGACGATCGTGACCCGCTCGGTGATCTTCGGCAGCAGCAGGTTCGTGAGCGCGAAGTGCCCGAGGTGGTTGGTGCCGAACTGCAGCTCGAAGCCGTCGGCCGTACGGCTCAGCGGCGGGACCATCACGCCGGCGTTGTTGATCAGGACGTCGAGATCGCCCTGCCACGCGGCGGCGAACGCGCGCACGGAGGACAGGTCGGCGAGGTCGAGCTCGCGCACCTCCGCCGGGCGGGCGAAGTCGTGCGTCGCGCGCTCGCCCTTGGCCGTGTCGCGCACGGCCAGCACGACGGTTGCGCCGGCGCGGTTGAGCTCGCGTGCGGCGATGCGCCCGATGCCGCTGTTGGCGCCGGTGACGACGATCGTCTTGCCGTCCAGGCGGGGGAGGTCCGTGGCGGTCCACTTGGTCGAAGGCATGCCACCAATGTAGGCGTTGACAACAATGCTGTCAATGACTACTTGGAATCGGTACGCTGGTCCCGATGGCCACCGCCGAGCGCGCCTATCACCACGGGAACCTGCGCGCCGCCCTGCTCGAGCAGGCGGAGCGGATGCTGGCCGCCCGCGGCGCCTCCGAGCTCTCGCTGCGCGAGTTGGCGCGCGAGGTCGGCGTCTCCCACGCGGCGCCGCGCCGGCACTTCGCCGACCGCCAGGCGCTGCTCGACGCGCTGGCCGAGCAGGGCTTCGCCGACCTCCAGGCGACGCTCGCGGCCGCCAGGGACGCGGGCGACGACTTCGAGACGCGGCTGGCCGCGATCGCGCGCGCCTACGTCGGCTTCGCGACCCGCCACGCCGCGCTGCTGGACCTGATGTTCGCGGCGAAGCACGAGCCCGACGCGGCACGGCTGCGCGAGGCGGCGGACGCTGCATTCGCGGTCCCGCTCGGGCTGCTGTCGGCCGGAATCGCCGCGGGGGACATCTCCGGCGAGGACCCCGAGCGGGCCGGCATCGTCGTCTTCGCCACCATCCAGGGCCTGGCCGCGCTGGTCAACGGCGGGATGGTCCCGGCGGAGGGGCTCGAAGCCGTCGTCGACGGCGCGGTGGCCCAGCTGCTGCGCGGCCTGCGCGGGCCCTAGATGACGCCGACGAGCGACGCGCAGACCCAGTTGTGCGCGCCCGAGCCGCCCGCCCACAGCCGGGCGGCGAGCCGGTCCTGCTCGGCCTTGGGCGCCCGGTAGGCCGCCGGCGTCGAGCCGCCGAGGCCGCGCCAGGTGGACGGCAGCATCTGGTAGTAGCCGGACGCGCCGGCCGAGTTCGGCGGCAGGTTCTGGCCGCCGGACTCGCACTGGACGATCGCCCACGGGATCGCCCACGGGCCGCCCGGCCCGGCGGACGAGATCGCCGCGCGGGCGCGCTCGGCGAGCAGCTTGGACAGCGCGCGCTCGGCGGCGCGCCGCCCCGCGCGCGTGCGGGTCAACGCGGCCTGGCGTGCCGCGCGCGCTCGCGAGAGCGCGGCGCGGCGCGACTGCAGCCCGGCCAGCACGCCGGCCAGCGCGTCCTTGCGGCGCCGCACGGCATCGGCTTGGTCACGCTGCCGGTGCGTCAGGACGGTCAGCACCGCCCGCTGCCGGCGGGCGGCGATCCGCGCCTGGCGGACGATATCGAGCAGGTGCGTGTCCGCCCGCTGGACGCGGTGCACGAAGGTGACGGTCTCGAGCAGGTCCATGAAGCCGTGCGCGTTCAGCACCACGCCGATGAGGTCCGGCTCGCCGTTCTCGTAGCGGCTGACGAGCAGCTGGGACAGCTTGCTACGGACCTCGGCAAGCCGCTTCTCGAGCCGCAGGACC
>JAXDHL010000133.1:0-5316 GCA_034664525.1 Solirubrobacteraceae bacterium | reverse complement strand
AGCTCGACCAGCGCGTCGCCGGCGCTCAGCAGCGTCGGGCTCGGAACCTCGAAGCGCCCCTCGCCGAGCGGGATCACGAGCCCGAGCTTCAGCGCCCGCGAGCGCGCCTTGGAGTCGAGCGCCCCGTAGCGCTGCTCGAGCTCGGCCTCGTCGATCACTTCGGGCTGCTCGTCCTCGAACGGCGCGAGGAGCGCGCGCGCGAAGCCGAGCACCTCCTCCGCCGATCCCTGCTGGGTGCGGCTGAGCAGGTGCTTGATGGCGGCCAGGTTGTAGCCGTTGGCCTGCAGCTCCTGGATGAGCCTCAGCCGCGCGAGGTGCTCGGGGCCGTAATAGCCGGTGCGCGCGCGGACCTCGGGCGGCGGCAAGAGGCCGCGCGTGGCGTGCGAGCGGATGTTGCGCACGGTCATCCCGCTCACGCGCGCGAGCTCGTCGATCGTGTACTCGCCGCCCTCGGAGGAGTCCACCTGCTGCTCGTGCTGCGTGGCGGTCACGCCTCGCAGCATGGCAAACCGGACCGATATGACATCGGACGACGTACCATGCCCACATGGCAGGGAGCCCGGACGCCGACGAGCTCGTCCCGCTGCTGCGCGGCGTGACGCACGCGTACGCGTTCTGGTTCGCGCTCGCGGGGGCGATCGGGCTCGTGCTGCTCGCCCCGGACGCGACCGCCATGACCGCCGCGGCGATCTACGGCGCGGGCCTGTGCGCGCTGTTCGCCGGCAGCGCGCTCTACCACCGCTGGCGCTGGGACCCGCGCTGGCGTCCGCTGCTGCGCCGCGTCGACCACTCGACGATCTTCGTCTTCATCGCCGCCTCGTACACCCCGGTCGCGCTGCTCGTGCTCGACGGCCCGCTGCGCTGGATCGTGCTCGCGCTGGCCTGGGGCGGGGCGACCGCGGGCGTGTTCTTCTCGCTCGCCTGGATCGATGCGCCGCGCCGGCTGACCGCCGGCACCTACCTCGCGCTCGGGTGGGTGGCGGTGATCACGATCCCGCAGCTCGGGGAGCGGCTCCCGGCGGCGCCGGTGACCCTGATCGCGCTCGGCGGCGGGCTGTACACGATCGGCGCGATCGTCTACGCGCTGCGCCGGCCGGACCCGTGGCCGCGCGTGTTCGGCTTCCACGAGGTCTTCCACGCCTTCGTGATCGCCGCCGCCGCCTGCCACTTCGCGGCGATGGCCGGCTGGGTCGTCCCGAGCTAGGAACGTCCCGCCAGCGTCTCGAGCAGCGCATCCGCGACCGGCGGGCGGTCGTCGCGGCGCGTGACGAGGCAGTAGCCGAGCGGCGGCGCGCCGGCGACCGGGATGCCGTCGCCGACGACCCCGGGCGCGAGCGCGACGCCGAGCCCCGCGGCGACGCAGTCGCCGAGCAGCTGGGCCGCGTGCGGGCGGGGCGCGGTGCCGGCCGCGGTCAGCCGGGCATCGTCGCGGAGCACGCCAAACGATTATGGATGTACGTCGAATTCGGCGTTGTGCCGTGCCCCCGGGGCAGCGTACGGTCCCGCGCCATGACCCCTCCCCCTCGCGAATGGGACGCCGGCACCTACGACCGCGTCGCCGCCCCGATGACCGTGCGCGGCACCGAGCTGGTCGACGCGCTCGACCTGCGCGGGGACGAGACGGTGATCGATGCCGGCTGCGGCACCGGCCAGGTCACCGCCCGCCTGCTCGAGCGCCTCCCCGAGGGCCACGTGATCGCACTCGACGGCTCGCGGGCGATGCTGGACCGCGCCGCCGAGCGCTTCGCCGGCGACGAGCGCGTCTGCCTCATGCACGCCGACCTCGGCGCGCCGCTCAGCGTCCGGCGCACGATCGACGCCGTCGTCTCGACCTCGACGCTGCACTGGGTGACCGACCACGGCGCGCTGTGGGCGAACCTGCGCGGTGTGCTGCGCCGCGGCGGCGTCCTGCGGGCCGAGTTCGGGGGCGCGGGCAACATCGCCGGCGTGCTCGAGCACGTCCGTGCGCTGGGCGTCGGCCACTTCCCGTGGTGCTTCGCCACGCCCGAGGACACCGAGCGCGGGCTGGCCGCCGCCGGCTTCACCGCCGTCGAGACGCGGCTCGTCCCGCGCACCGCGCGGCTCGAGCCCGGCCAGCTGGTCGACTACCTGCGCGCCGTCGTGCTCGGTGACCACGTCGAGCACCTCGGCCCGGAGGCCGGCGAGGAGCTGGTGCACGCGGTCGCCGCGCGCATGCCCGAGCCCGAGATCGATTACGTGCGCCTACAGGTCTCCGCCGTCGCCGCCTGAACGACCGGACGGCGCTGCCGCGCGCGCTCAGCCGAGGATGACGAGCTTGCCGCTGGTGGCGTGCTGGTTGGCGTCGCCGGTCGGGACGTACACCCGCCCGCGGGCGACGATCGGGCTGTTCCAGTGCCCGGCCGGGAGGCCGCCGAAGCGCTTGACGAGCGTGCCGCCCGCGGGCCGGTAGACGTTCAGCGCGCCCGTCGGATCGTAGACGTAGAGCAGGCCGCCGGCCATGACCGGGCTCGTGCCCGGCGCCGAGGACGACCAGCGCGCGTGCAGCCGCCCGCCGCGCAGCGTGTAGGCCGCGGTCCCGCCCCCGGTGGCGACGACGACCTCGCGGCCGAGCACGAGCGGCGCGCTGACCACGTTCTGCCCGCCAGGCTGCGGGAGGACCTGGACCTCGCCGCCGAGCCGCGGCCCCGGAGCGTGCAGGCTCGACTTGAGCGACAGCAGCCGCAGCCGCCCGTCCTTGCCGCCCTGCAGCACGTAGGCCGGCCGTCCCGACGGCACCAGCGCCGGGCTGGCCGAGCCGAGGTCGGCGTCCGCGTCGCTGAGCGCCGACTGGGTGACCGGCGTGTAGTGGCGGCGCAGCCCGCCGGCGGCGCGCGTCAGCTCCAGCACGGAGTCGCCCCAGTCCTGCCGGCCGTCGAACGGCCCGTTGCCCGTCGCGACGTAGATCCGGTGCGTACCGGCCGCCACGACCGCGCCCCCGCGCCCCCAGATGGCCGAGTCGCTCGCGCCGCAGGACGACGGCGTGATGATCCGCCGCCGACCCGAGCACAGCGAGTTCCACACGTGGGCAAGGCGGCCCGACAAGCGGTCGATCGCGACGACCTTGCCCTGGTAGGGCGGCGCGTCGCCGATGTAGCCGCCGGTGGTGGCAAGCACGTAGCGGCCGTCAAGGTTGAGCGCGGACGCGAGCTTCTCGTGCGTGGCGTCACGGGTGACGCTGACCGGCCACGGGCCACTGGTGACCTCGGAGCCGTCGGCCACGCGCAGCTTGTGGATGCGCCCGTCGGCCGAGGCCGCGAAGACGAACCGGCGCGACGGGTCGGCCACCGGCGACGCCGTCGTGATCTGCGACGAGCCCTTCAGGCTCGAGTACGAGCCCGGCGTGAAGCGCCACTTCTGGGCGCCCGACGCCGGGTCCAGCCCGAGCGTGATCCCATACGTCGTCGTGACCACCAGCGTCCCGCCGACCAGGATCGGCGACGAGTCCACGGTCCCGGGGAGGTCCACCGTCCTCGCGCTCAGGCCGGCGACCGCCGAGGCGCTCGGCCCGGACGGGGCCACGCCCGTCCGCTGCGCGTCGTAGCCGAACCGGGTCCAGTCCCCGGAGGCGGATCGCGTCGCCGCGGCCGTCGGATCGGGCGTCACGGACGTCGTCGTCGCCGGCGTCGGGGACGCCGCGGACGGCCCGCCGCCGCAGCCGACCACGGCGGCCACGCCGGCGACGAGGACGATCAGGAACCGCTCACGCATCAGTCGGGGCGCCCGGATTCGAACCGGGGGCCTCCGGCACCCAAAGCCGGTGCGCTACCAGGCTGCGCCACGCCCCGCGAGCCGCGCCCACACCGGCGACTCGCAGCCGAGTATGGCAGGGCGCGATGGGGCTCAAGAAGGTTGGGCGCCCGGCCGATCACCCTCTGCGAGAGCTACATAACCCCATCCGCCTCCCGACAACGGCAAACCGTCCGCGAGGACGGGACGCAAAGCCACGGGACTCGCGATCGCGAGTTCGCCGGGCTGCCGAAGGATGCACCCGCTCGGCGGCGGACCCCCACCAACCCGGAGGTCACCCGTGCGCCCCGTCCCGAGCGCCCGCCGACTGCTCATCGCCATCCTGCTGGCCGTCATGGCCGTGCCGGCCACCGCACAGGCCGCCTGCCGCGGCGCGGACGTCCCGCTGTCGGTGTCCAGCCTCGCCCAGGCCCGGCACGCGGTGCTGTGCCTGCACAACAACGTCCGCCGCACCCACGGGCTGCGGCGGCTGCGCGAGAACGCGAGCCTCGACCGCGCCGCCCGTCGCCACTCGCGCCAGATGGTCCGCCAGGGCTACTTCGACCACAGGTCGCCCGCCGGCTCGACGCTCGTCTCGCGCGCCCGCGCCGCCGGCTACCTGCGCTCGGCGTTCGCCTACACGCTCGGGGAGAACATCGGCTGGGGCGAGGGAGAGCTCTCCACCCCGCGCTCGATGATGCGCGCGTGGATGCTGTCGCCCGGTCACCGCGCGAACATCCTGCGGGTGGGGTTCCGCGACCTCGGGATCGGCCTCGTCGCCGGTACGCCCGTGGGCACCGGCGGCGGCACCTTCACAAGCGATTTCGGTGCCCGCTCCTGAGGCGATGCGGCGGGTGTCCGATAGGGTCGCCCGCCGCATGGCCGACGTCCGCCCGCTGAGGGCCCTCCACTACGACCGCGACCGGATCGGCGACCTCGCCGAGGTCGTGGCGCCGCCCTACGACGTGATCGACCCGCAGCAGCGCGCCGCGCTCGCCGGCCGCAATCCCGCCAACGTGGTGGCGATCGACCTCCCGCAGGGCGAGGATCCGTACGCGGCGGCCGCGGAGGCGTTCGCGGCCTGGCGCGCGGACGGCACGCTCACCCGCGACGAAGCGCCCGCCTTCTGGGTCCTGACCCAGGACTACACCGGCCCGGACGGCAAGCCGTACACACGCTCGGGCTTCTTCGCCCGCGTCCGCGTCGAGGACTACGGCCCCGGCCGCATCCGCCCGCACGAGCGCACGCACCCAGGGCCGAAGGAGGACCGCCTGCGCCTGACGCGGGCGACGAAGGCGAACCTCTCCCCGATCTTCGCCCTCTACGACGACCCGCGGAACGCGGCCTGGAGCGCGCTCTCCACCCAGCTCGACGGCGAGCCGTTCGCCGACGTCACCGACGAGGACGGCACGCGCCACCGCATGTGGCGCGTCGCCGACCCGGACACCGTCGACGCGGTGACCGCCGCCCTCGGGCCGTCCGAGCTGCTGATCGCCGACGGCCACCACCGCTACGAGACCGCGCGTGTGTACGCCGAGGAGCAGGGCGGCGGCGAGGGCGCGCACCGCT
>JAXDHL010000132.1:0-4722 GCA_034664525.1 Solirubrobacteraceae bacterium | reverse complement strand
CCGGCCGAGCGAGGACACGATGCCCTGGGTGACGCTGGAGCGCAGCCCGAGCGGGTTGCCGACGGCGAAGGCGAGCTCGCCCACCTTCAGCTTGCTCGAGTCGCCGAAGACCGCCGGAGCCGGCTGTTCGCTCTTGAGCTTGATCACCGCGAGGTCGTCGGGCGGGTAGGCGGAGACGAGCGTCGCGCCGGTGCGGCGTCCGTCGGCGAACGTCACCTGGAACGTCCTGCGCGTCCCGACCACGTGCGCGTTGGTGACGACGTGACCCTGGCCGTCGAAGATCACGCCCGACCCCAGGCCGTCGGGGGTCTCGATCATCACGACCTTCGGCGAGACACGCCGGACGACGTCGACGAACCGCGTCTCGAGCGCGGCGACGGGGTCCCCGGAGGCGGGCGCGGCAGCCCTCGCCGTCGGCGTCGCGGTGGGGTTCGAGGCCTTCTTGCCGCTGCCACCACAAGCGACGAGGACCACGGCCGCCACCAGGACCGCAAGGCACAGTCGCACCCGGGCCATCTAGGTCACCGGCGGCGGTTCCACCAGGCCGTAGTTGCCGTCGTGGCGCAGGTAGATGACCTTGCCGCGACCATCGGTCTCGTCGATGAAGTAGAGGAAGCGATGGTTGAGCACGTCCATCTCGTCGCGTGCCCGCGTGAGCGGGATCGGGTCGGGATAGCGGCTCGGCTCGGGCACGACGAGATCGTCGTGCTCGTTGGCCAGCGGGCTGCCGGGCGGGTGCAGCAGGCCGATGCGACCGTCGTCGCGGCGGTAGACGACCACGTCCTCGCCGGTCTCCGCGTGCCGGAACAGCAGGAACTCGTAGTCGAGGTCGATCAGGTCGGCGATCGCGTCGAGCGTCGACTCGGGCAGCGGGTACGGCGCCCGCTGCGGCATCAGGTCGCGCAGCTCCGGCGGCTTGAGCCGCGGGCGCGGGCGGTGCCGGCGCTCGTGGGTCTGGTCGGCCAGCGCGCGCTCGAGCACGCGCGGCTCGTTGCGCTGCGCGACGTCGGTCCCGACGCTGCGGCGGATCTGGCGTCGCAGGCGCTCGACGGCATGGTTGGTGGCGTGCAGCGGGTCGCCGCCGGTCGCGTGCGCGTAGACCGCCCGCCCCGACGCCAGCTGCACCGACGCGTCCGCGACCCAGCGCGAGTCCGGAGGCCCCACGTCCTCGTGACGCAACGTGAGACGTGCCTCCAGCGGCGGCTGTTCGACGACGTCCGCGAGCGCCGCCATGCGCCCGCGGGCCTGCTCGATCTCATCCCGGCCGAGGTCCTTTGGCGCGGTGACCTGGACCGGCGTCGTCGCGGGGCTTGACACCGGTGACTCAGCGATCGTCGATCGCGGGGACCACGATCACGACGCGACGCAGCCTGACGCCCACGACCGGCGGGTCGGCGGAGGAGACGGGAATCGGGTCGGGCGCGTCCTCCAGGCCGGCCAGTGCGGTGGTCTTGTCGTCACCCTGCCACTCGTCGTAGTCGCCGAGGCCGTAGTGCTCCCAGAGCTGGCGCTCCTCCTCCGGCGTCGGCTGGTGGTCGGGGTCGATCCTCGGCGCGTCCTTGACGAGCTCCTTGTCGACGGGGAGTCGGACCGCGTCGTCGTCGATCGGCTCCGCACCCCGGAGCGGGACCAGGCTGTGCTTGAGGCCGAACAGGCCGGTCTTGACCGCGGCCCACGCGGGCTCGCCGGTCTGGCGGTCGAGGAAGATGTCCTCGATCGTCCCGATCTTGTCGCCGTCGGGGTCGACGGCCTTCTTGCCCTTCCACGTCTGTACGTCCTGGAGCGTCGTCATCGTCGCCTTCCCTTCGGTGATCTCTGCCTCGGTCAATACGCCCGGTCCCGGCGGCGTCAAGGCCGCGCCGCGGTCAGCTGTGGACGCCGAGCACGTTGCCGTCGGGGTCCTTCATCCACGCGAAGTCCCGGCCGGCGATCGTGGCGACGCCGTCATCGGTCTTGAGCTCCGGCAGGTCGTACTCGTCGAACTCGACGCCGCGCTCACGCAACTCCCGCACCGCGGCGTGCACGTCGTCGACGACGAAGTGCGCGACCGTGTGCTGCGCGGACGGCGCGAGCGGGCCCGGGCGCTCGTAGACCATGAGCTCGGTCTCGCCGACCGTGTAGACGATGTCGGCGCCGTCGGCGTGCGCGCCGGATGCCGGCAGCCCGAGGGTGTCGCCGTAGAAGCGACGCGCTTGGCGCAGATCCGTCGTCGGCACGGTCGCCTCCGAGCGGCCGCTGGCGATCAGGGTCATGGACGGGTCAATACGCCGCCCGCGAGGCGCGACAAGCGCACGGTCGGCCGTCGGCCGGGCGTGTCCACCGCCGCGGCCTTCAGCCGAGCTTGAACGGATCCCGGGTCGCGCCCTCGAGCTCGACCCAGATCGCCTTCGTCTCGGTGTAGCCGCGGACCGCGTCGAGGCCGCTCTCGCGCCCGATCCCGCTGGCGCCGAAGCCGCCGAAGGGCACGTTCGGCGCGACCACCCGGTACGCGTTCACCCAGACGTTGCCGGCCCGCAGCCGGTGTGCGACGCGGTGCGCGCGCCGCAGGCTCTCGGTCCACACGCCGGCAGCGAGGCCGTAGCGGGTGCCGTTGGCGAGCGCCACCGCCTCGTCCTCGGTGGTGAAGCGGGCGACCGCGAGCACCGGGCCGAACACCTCCTCGCTCCACACCTCCATGTCGGGCGTCACGCCGGTGAGGATCGTCGGCGGGACGAACAGGCCGCCCTGGGGGCTCTGCTCGCCTCCGGTGCGCAGCGCCGCCCCGGCGGCGACCGCGCGCTCCACGAACCCGGTGACGGTCGCGAACTGGCGCTCGTTGGCGACGGGGCCCATCTCGGTCGCCTCGTCCAGCGGGTCCCCCAGCCGGATCGTCCGGGCGCGCTCGGCGACCCGGTCGACCAGGGCGTCGTGGACCGATTCGTGGACGAGCAGCCGCGACCCGGCCATGCAGGTCTGGCCCGACGCGGCGAAGATGCCGGCGATCACGCCGTTGGCCGCCGCCTCGAGGTCGGCGTCGTCGAAGACGATCTGGGCCGACTTGCCGCCCAGCTCCAGCGACACGCGCGTGAGCCCGCGCATCGCCGCGGCGCCGACCTCGACGCCGACCGCGGTGGAGCCGGTGAAGGCGACCTTGTCGACCCCGGGATGGGCGACGAGCGCCTTGCCGACCGCCGGTCCGACGCCGGTGACGACGTTGAACACCCCCGCCGGGAAGCCGGCCTCCTCGACCCGCCGGGCCAGCTCGAGCGCGGAGACCGGCGTGTAGTCCGACGGCTTGACGACCATCGTGCACCCGGCCGCCAGCGCGGGCGCCAGCTTCCACATCAGCAGCATCAGCGGTGAGTTCCACGGCACGATCGCGGCCACCACGCCGACCGGCTCGTGCCGCGTGTAGACGAAGAAGTTCGGCCGGTCGGACGGGATCGTCTGGCCTTCGAGCTTGTCGGCGATGCCGGCGAAGTAGTCGAGCCAGGCGCCCAGGTAGTCCATCTGGCCGCGCATCTCGCGCAGCAGCTTGCCGTTGTCGCGGGTCTCGCACTCGGCCAGCTCGGCGGCGTCGCGGCTGATGATCGCCGCCAGCCGGCGCATCGCGGCCGCCCGCTGGAAGCCGGTCATGGCGCCCCACTCGCCGTCGAGCGCCCGCCGCGCCGCCGCGACGGCCTCGTCGACGTCGCGCGCGCCGGCGTCGGGGACGGTCGCCCACGGCCGGCCGGTGAACGGGTTGGCGGTCTCGTAGGTGCGGCCCTCGGCCGCGTCCACCCATGCCCCGCCGATCGGCAGTCGGTGGCGCTGGAGCTCGGCCAACGGCATCAGGAGCCGATCTTACGCCTGCTCGGCGCGGGCGACGGCGGCGCCGACCGCGCTCGCGAAGACGTCCGGCGCTTCGAGCGGGACGAAGTGCCCGACCCCGGCAACCGGCTCCAGCGTGGCGGCGGCGAAGAACTCGTCCACGCGGTCCCCCCACGCCGGCGGGAACAGCGGGTCGTGCTCGGGCCACAGCACGGCGGTGGGGACCGGGATCCGGTCGCGCGCGTCCGGGACGACCTCCGACAGGCCGCTGGCGACCGTCCCCGATCCGGCGCGGTACCAGCCGATCGACGCCGCGAACGCCCCCGGTGGCCCGTAGGTCTCGACGAGCCGGTCGAGGTCGGCGTCGGAGGGCTGGTAGGCGGGTCCGGACCAGTGCGACCAGAAGTGCCCGAGGTAGGCCCGGACGGCATCGGGGCGGCCGTCGATCAGCGCCTCGGCGAGCTGGAGCTGATGGAACGCCTGGTACCAGAACTCGCGCTGGGCGCCCGGGCTGAGGACCCGCTCGCCGACCCCCGGCAGCGGCGGGCACACCACGATCGCCCGCACGCGCTCGGGTGCGGTGCGCGCGATCGTCTGCGCGATCCGGCTGCCGATGTCGTAGCCGGCGATCACCGGCGCGCTCAGGCCGAGCTCGTCGATCAGCCCGAGCACGCTGCGGGCCTGCGCGGCGGCCGAGTAGGCGGTCGCGGGGTCCTGCGGGTGCTTGTCGGACGCCCCGAACCCGCGCAGGTCGCAGACGATCACGTCGGCGCCGTCGCGCAGCCGGGGCGTCACGGCGCGATAGTCGGCGTGATCGCCCGGCCAGCCGTGGAGCAGGACGACCGGCGGCCCGGTGCCGGCGCGCTCGTAGGCGAGCCGGAATCCGTCGACGGGCGCCGAGCGGAGCACGCTAGACGCGCCGGTAGCGCAGGT
>JAXDHL010000131.1:0-6374 GCA_034664525.1 Solirubrobacteraceae bacterium | reverse complement strand
GCCCGGCCGGCTGGCGATCGCGGCGGGCCGCGAGGCCGAGCGCGTCGACGGCGGCGCCCTGGTGCGCAGCTGGCACGGGCTGGAGGGCGCGGTGGATGTCGCCACCGAGCCGCTCGGCGGCGACCTCGCGCGCGTCACGGTGACGGTCGCCAACACCACCCCGTGGAGCGGCGACGACCGCGACGCCGCGCTCGAGCGCGCGTTCTGCTCCACGCACGCCGTCCTGCGCTCGGCCGGCGGCGCGTTCGTGTCGCTGACCGACCCACCCGGGCGCCACCGGGCGCACGCCGAGGCGTGCGTGAACGAGGGCTGTTGGCCGGTCCTGGTCGGCGAGCCCGGCAGCGCCGACACGGTGCTCGCCTCGCCGATCATCCTCGAGGACCATCCGCGGATCGCCCCGGAGAGCCCCGGGGACCTCTTCGACGGTGGCGAGATCGACCAGATGCTCGTCCTCAACATCCTGACGCTGACCGACGCGGAGAAGGCCGAGATGCGCGACTCGGATCCGCGCACACGCGAGATCCTCGAGCGCACGGAGGCGCTGACGCCCGAGCAGCTGACGCGGCTGAGCGGGGCGATCCGCGAGTTCGGGCTGGCGCGATGAGCGGCGTCATGGACTGGGGCGAGCTCGACCGGCCGGGACCGGAGTCGGTCACCGTCGCGGGCGTCGAGCTGCGCAAGGGCTCCCGCGTGCGCCTGCGCCCGCGCGCGGGCGGGGACGTCTTCGACCTCGCGCTCGCCGGGCGCAGCGCGCTCGTGGACACGATCGAGTGCAGCCTCGACGACCAGGTGCTGCTCGCCGTGACGGTCGACGACGACCCGGGCGCCGATCTCGGCGCGCTGCGCCAGCCCGGCCACCGGTTCTTCTTCGCGCCGGAGGAGGTCGAGCCGCTGCCGGTCGCCCGCGTCCTCGTGGCCGGAATCGGCAACGTCTTCCTCGGCGACGACGGCTGGGGCGTCGCCCTGGCCGAGCGGCTCGCCGAACGGCCGCTCCCGCCGGGCGTGGAGGTCGTCGACTACGGCATCCGCGGCATGGACCTCGCATACGCGCTCGGCGACGGCTGGAGCGCCGTCGTGCTGCTGGACATCGCGCCGCGCGGCGAGGCGCCCGGCACCCTGTCGGTCATCGAGCCGTCGCTCCAGGACGGCGAGGTCGCGGTCGACACGCACGGCATGGACCCGGTGAAGGTGCTTGCGATGGCGCGGGCACTGGGGTCCGAGCCGCCGCGGACGCTCGTCGTCGCCTGCGAGCCACAGGTCCTGATGACCGGCGACGAGGAGGAGCTCGTCGCCGACCTGAGCGCGCCGGTGCGCGCCGCGCTCGACAGCGGGGTGGCCCTCGTCGAGGAGCTGCTGGCCGGTCTCACCGCATCACCACCAAGGGAGAAGTCGCCATGAGCATGAGCCCCACGCTCGTCGTCCTCGCCATCCTGGCCGCCGTCGGCGCGGCCGTCGCCAAGAACCTGCCCGAGGTCCAGCGCTACCTCAAGATCCGCGGGATGTAGCGGTGCACCGGACGAAGGTCAGGGTCGTCGTCGACGCGCTCGACGCCAACGACACGATCGCGCGCGCCAACCGGGACGACTTCGACCGCCACGGCGTGCGCGTGGTGAACCTCATGAGCGCTCCCGGCGCCGGGAAGACGATGCTGCTCGAGCGCGCGCTCGACGGCCTCGGCGGCGTGCGGGCCGGCGTGCTGGAGGGTGACGTCGCCGGCTCGTTCGACGCGGACCGGCTGTCGCTGCTGCACATCCCCGTCGTCCAGCTCAACACGGACGCGGGCTTCGGGGGCGAGTGCCACCTGGACGCCAACATGGTGCGCTCCGCGCTGCCGGAGGTCCCGCTGCACGAGCTGGACCTGCTGGTGGTCGAGAACGTCGGCAACCTCGTCTGCCCGGCCGAGTTCCGGATCGGCGAGGATGCGCGAATCATGGTCTGCTCGGTCACCGAGGGCGTCGACAAGCCGCTCAAGTACCCGCTGATGTTCCGGGCCTGCGAGCTGGTCGTCATCAACAAGGTCGACCTGCTCCCGCACCTGGACATCGACGTGGACCAGCTGGTCGCCAACGTGCAGGCGGTCAACCCGGGGGCGCGGACGATGCTCGTCAGTGCCCGCACCGGGGAGGGGGTCGACGCCTTCCGCGAGTGGCTCGTCGCCGCGGCGCGGCGCGAGGAGGCCGCGACGCCGGCATGAGCGTCGAGGCGCCAGGCGCCGTCGCGTCCGCCGAGCGGCTCGCGCGGCTCTGCCAGGCGATGGCCGGGCGCTTCCTCGACGGCGGGCGGTTGCTGGCCGTCGGGCACTCGCCCGGCGAGCGCTCCGACGTGCGCCACGTGACCGTGGAGTTCGTCCATCCGGTGATCGTCGGCAAGCGCGCGCTGCCGGCCCTGGGGATCGCCGCCGAGGGCGGGCGGCTGGACACGCAGATGGCGCTCGCCGCCGAGCCGTCGGACATGGTCATCGGGTTCGGCGCCCATCCGGAGACCGTGGCGGCGGTCGAGGTCGCGCGCTCGCGCGGCTGCCTGGTCGTGGACCTGGGGACGCACGACCAGGAACAGGCCGAGACGACCTACCACGTGCTGTGGGAGCTCGTGCACGTGTTCTTCGAGCACCGCCGCGGCGCCGGCCCGGGGGCCGGCGCGTCGAGCTTCCTGGACCCGATGCTCGAGGCGCGCACTGCCGATGACGAGGAGGCGGTGGTCGCCGACGTCGCGCGCTCGATGCTCATGAAGCAGGAGGAGGCGGCGGCGCTGCGCGAGCGCACGCTGGCCGACAACGCGGACGAGCTCGCTCGCGGGGCGGAGCTGCTGCGGGAGCGGCTGGCGCGCGGCGGACGGCTGCTTGCGCTCGGCAACGGCGGCTCGGCGACCGACGCGATGGACGTCGTGGCCGACGCGCGGACGGCGGGCATGCGCGCGCTCGACCTGACCGAGGACACCGCCGTCATCACCGCGGTCGCCAACGACGTCGGCGTCGAGGCCGTCTTCTCGCGCCAGGTGATCGCGCACGGCCGGCCCGACGACGTCCTGCTCTGCCTGTCCACCAGCGGCGGGTCCGCCAACGTCCTGCACGCGCTGGAGACCGCGCGCCGCCGCGGGCTCGCCACGATCGCCTTCGTCGGCTACGACGGCGGGCGCATCCTCGCCGAGCGGCTGGCCGACGTCGTGATCGTCTCGCGCTCGCAGCACATCCCGCGCATCCAGGAGGCGCAGGCGACCGCGTACCACGACCTGCTGGGGCGGCTGCTGTGACGACGCGGCTGCGCGGCCGCGTCGACGGCGTCGTGCAGGGCGTCGGGTTCCGGCCGCACGCGTACCGGCTGGCGTCCGAGCTCGCGCTCGGCGGCTTCGTGCTCAACGACGAGCGGGGAGTCGTGCTCGAGGTCGAGGGCGAGGAGGGCGCGGTCGAGGCGTTCCGGCTGCGGCTCGGCGCGGAGGCGCCGCCGCTGGCCGTCGTGGAGTCGGTGGACTGGCGCGCCGTCACGCCGGCCGGCGAGCGGGCGTTCGCGATCCGCACGTCCGCACGCGCTGGCGAGGCCTCGGCCCCGGTCGCCGCCGACGCCGCCACCTGCGATGCCTGCCTCGCCGAGCTGTGGGACCCGGCGAACCGCCGCTACCGCTACCCGTTCGTCAACTGCACCGACTGCGGCCCGCGGCTGACGATCGTCGAGGGCGTCCCGTACGACCGCGCGCGCACCACGATGGCCGGCTTCACGCTCTGCGACGCCTGCCGCGCCGAGTACGAGGACCCGACCGACCGCCGCTACCACGCCGAGCCGAATGCCTGCCCGGTCTGCGGCCCGCAGGTCTGGATCCGCGACGTCGTCACCGATGACCCGATCCGCCACGCCGCCCACGCGCTCGCCGGCGGCGCGATCGTGGCGGTCAAGGGGCTCGGCGGCTACCACCTCGCCTGCCGCGCCGACGACGAGGCGGCGGTCGCCCGCCTGCGCGCGCGCAAGCACCGCGAGGAGAAGCCGTTCGCCCTGATGGCCCGCGACCTCGCCGCTGCTTGGCATCTCGTACATCCATCGGATGCCGCAGGTGCCACGCTCACGTCGCGGGAGCGGCCGATCGTGGTCGCGCCGCGGCGGCCGGACGCCCGCGTGGCGGCGGCCGTCGCGCCGCGCAGCGCCGACCTCGGCGTGATGCTGCCCTACACGCCGCTGCACCACCTGCTGCTGGCCGACGCCGGCGGGCCGCTGGTGATGACCAGCGGCAACGTCAGCGACGAGCCGATCGCCTTCCACGACGACGACGCCCACGACCGGCTGGCGCCGATCGCCGACCTGTTCCTGGTCAACGACCGGCCGATCCGCACGCGCGTCGACGACTCGGTGGTGCGCGGGCCGGTGCTGCTGCGCCGCTCCCGCGGGCACGCGCCGGCGGCACTGCCGCTGCCGGTGGCGGCGCGGCGGCCGGTGCTGGCGGTCGGCGCCGAGCAGAAGAACGCCTTCTGCCTGGCCAAGGGCGGCCGGGCCTGGCTCGGCCACCACATCGGCGACCTCGAGAACCTGGCCACGCTCGAGGCGTTCGAGGACGGCATCGCCCATTTCCAGCGGCTGTTCGACGTGCGGCCGGAGGTCGTCGCCCATGACCTGCACCCGGAGTACCTGTCGACCAAGCACGCGATGGACCTCGACGGCGTCGAGCTCGTCGCCGTCCAGCACCACCACGCGCACCTCGCCGCGGTGCTGGCCGAATACGGCGTCACCGGCCCGGCGGCCGGCGCGATCTACGACGGGACCGGGCTCGGCACCGACGGCACGATCTGGGGCGGTGAGATCCTCGTGGGTGACCTGCGCGGCTTCGAGCGCGTCGCCCACCTGCACCCGGTCCGGCTGCCGGGCGGCGCGGCAGCGGTCCGCGAGCCGTGGCGGATGGCCTGCGCCTGGCTGCTGGAGGCGGGCGCCGAGCCGCCGCCGGCGCTGGTCGAGGCGGCCGGCGGCCGCTGGGACGCCGTCAGCCGGCTGGCCCGCAGCGAGCTCGCGCCGGTGACGACCTCGATCGGGCGCCTGTTCGATGCCGTCGCGGCGATCGCCGGCGTGCGCACCCACGCCAGCTACGAGGGCCAGGCCGCCGTCGAGCTCGAGGCGCTGGCGAGCGGCATCGACGACGCGGAGCCCTACGAGATGGACGCCCTGGATCCCCGGCCGATGATCCGCGCCCTGACGCGCGACATCATCGCGGGCGCCGACCGGCGCCGGGTGGCCGCCGCGTTCCACGCGACGATCGCCCGGGCGACCGCGGCGGCGCTGGCGGCGACCGGCGCCGGCACCCGGGTGGTCGCGGGCGGCGTGTTCGCCAACCGCCTGCTCCTGGAGCGGCTCCCCGGCGACGTGCTCGTCCCGCGGCGCGTCCCCGTCAACGACGGCGGCATCGCCTACGGCCAGGCCGCGATCGCGGCGGCGGCGACATGACCGGCATCGACGACGCGATCGCCCACCTCGGCGGCGGCAGCGTCATCCTCGCGCTGGCGGTCGCCGTCCTGCTCGGCCTGCGCCATGCGACCGACCCCGACCACCTGACCGCAGTCGCGGCGCTGATCGCCGGCGACCCGCGCACCGGCACCCGCAAGGCGCGCCGGCTCGGCTTCGCCTGGGGCCTCGGCCACGCCACGACGCTGTTCATCTTCGGGGTCCCGCTCGTCCTCGCCGGCGACGCGCTGCCCGCCGGTGTCACGGCGCTGGCCGAGCTCGCGATCGGCCTCATGATCGCGGGGCTGGCGGTGCGGCTGTTGTGGCGCTGGAAGCACGGCGTCTACCACCTGCATCCGCATGAGCACCACGGCGTCCGCCATGCCCACCCGCACGCGCACGACACGCCCGAGCGCCACACGACCGAGCACGCGCACCCGCACCCGGCGGCGCTCGGCCGCTCCCCGCTCGCCGCCTACGGCATCGGCCTCGTGCACGGCGTCGGCGGCTCCGGCGGCGCGGGCATCCTGCTGGTCGGCGCGATCAGCGGCGGCGGCGCCGGCGTCCTCGCGCTCGCGCTGTTCGCCGCCGCGACGGCGGTCTCGATGGCGCTCGTCTCGACCGGCTTCGGCCACGCGCTCGCGCGCGGGACGCTGGCCCGCCACCTCGAGGACATCGTGCCGGCGATGGGCTGCGCGAGCCTGCTGTTCGGCGCCTGGTACGCGCTCGGCGCGCTGTGATCTGAGGTTGCGGGCCTCGGCGGCAACTGGTACAACCAGTTGCCGTGACCGAGGTCCTGTACTACGCGATCCCGTTCTTCGTGCTGCTGCTGATCGCGGAGGCGACGTCGTTCCGCCACGTCCATGACGAGGACGACCTGATCGGCTACGAGCTGGCCGACACCCGCACGTCGCTGGCGATGGGGATGGGCAACGTGGTCATCAACGTGGGCTGGAAGGC
>JAXDHL010000130.1:0-2625 GCA_034664525.1 Solirubrobacteraceae bacterium | reverse complement strand
AGGAGACGGAGCCGTTCGAGGTCACGCTGCTCGCGGTGGGCGGCACGCCGCGCGAGTTCGAGATCCGGCTCACGAACCTGACCGGCGAGGAAGCCGTCGGCGGCATCCTGATCAACGCGCGCGACGTCAGCGAGCGCAAGTCGTTCGAGGCCGAGCTCAAGAACCTCGCGTTCCACGACACCGTCACCGGACTCGCCAACCGCCCGATGTTCATCGAGGCCACGCGCCAGGCGCTGGCCCGCGGGCGCCGCGACGACACCACGCTCGCGGTGCTGTTCCTCGACCTCGACGACTTCAAGGAGGTCAACGACTCGCTCGGGCACGCCGTCGGCGACGAGGTCCTGGTCGCGGTCGCCCGCCGGCTCGACGGCGCGGTCCGCGGCGTCGACACGGCCGCGCGCTTCGGCGGCGACGAGTTCGCCGTCCTGCTCGAGGACGTCGGCAGCCAGGAGGCCGCGGACGCCGCCCAGCGCGTGCTCGACCTGCTCTCCGCGCCCGCCCGCCTCGGCGGGCGTGAGATCGCGCTGCGCACCAGCCTCGGCGTGTCGGTCGCGGTCGCGGGCGACGCGCGCACGGCGGAGGAGCTGATCCGCGACGCCGACGCCGCGATGTACACCGCCAAGCGCGAGGGCAAGGGCGGCTACCGGCTCTTCGAGCCCGCGATGCACGCCGACGTGCTCGCCCGCCTCGAGCTGCGTTCGGACCTCGAGCGCGCGATCGACGCCGGCGAGCTCGAGCTGCACTACCAGCCGGTCGTCCGGCTCGCCGACGGCTCGATCTCAGGCTTCGAGGCGCTGCTGCGCTGGCACCACCCGGAGCGCGGCATGGTCTCGCCCGTCGAGTTCATCCCGATCGCCGAGGAGACCGGGCTGATCGTCCCGATCGGCCGCTGGGTCCTGCACGAGGCGGCCCATCACGCCCGCCGGCTCGAGGCGGCGGCCAACGGCCCGCTGCGCATGAACGTCAACCTCTCGGCCAAGCAGCTCCAGCACGGCGGGATCGTCCACGACGTCCAGGCCGCGCTGACGGCCAGCGGGCTGCCGCCGGACCGGCTCGTGCTCGAGCTCACCGAATCGGTCCTCCTGGAGGACGGCGACCTCGCCGTCGAGCGGCTCAACGCGCTCAAGGCGCTCGGCCTGCGGCTGGCGCTCGACGACTTCGGCACCGGCTTCTCGTCGCTGAGCTACCTGAGCCGGCTGCCGGTCGACGTCCTCAAGCTCGACCGCTCGTTCCTGCGCGACGGGGCGCCCGCGCTGACGGCGGGCATCGTCGGACTCGGCGCCGCGCTGCAGCTGGAGGTCGTGGCCGAGGGCATCGAGACCGACGACCAGTGGTACGCGCTGCAGGCGCTGGGCTGCGACTACGGCCAGGGCTTCCTCTTCGCCCGTCCGCTCGACGCGGCCGCGTCATTGGCCCACCTGACCGTCCACGTAAGCTAAGGGGCATGGCCTCGAACGAGCTGTGGGTCTGCCATCTCGGCCACGTCGAGTATCGCGAGGCGGCGGCCGTGCAGGAGCGCCTGCGCGAGCGGGTGCAGGCGGGTGAGCTGCCGGACCTGATGCTGCTGCTCGAGCACCCGCCGGTCTACACGGTCGGGCGGCGCTCGGACGCGGGCGATCTGCCGTTCGGCGAGGCGTTCTACCGCGAGCGCGGCATCGACGTCGTGCGCACGCCGCGCGGCGGGCAGCTGACGTACCACGGGCCCGGGCAGCTCGTCGGCTACCCGATCATGCACGTGACCGGCGTGCCCGAGTACATCCTCACGATGGAGCGGGCGATCGTCGCGGCGCTGGCGGACGCAGGCGTGGCGGCGGCCACGAAGCTCGGCCACAAGCACGTCGGCGTGTGGGTCGGCGAGCGCAAGATCGCCTCCGTCGGCGTCCACATCTCCCACGGCGTCTCCTCGCACGGGTTCGCGGTCAACGTGACCAACGACCTCGATCCGTTCACGTGGGTGGTGGCCTGCGGGCTCCCGGAGGTGCAGATGACCTCGATGGCCTCCGAAGGCTCCGCCGAGGACATCGCGTGCTTCCGCAAGCGGATCGGGCATCGCTTCACCGAGGCGTTCGGGCTGCGCCAGCGGCTCGTGACCCCCGCGCGGCTGGGCATCGGGACCCTCGTGGCGGCGTGATGGACGTCGGGCTCGCGATCTTCCTCACCAACGACGGCATCCGTCCCGACGTCCTGGCACGCGAGGCCGAGGCGCGCGGCTACGAGTCGCTGATGGTCACCGAGCACACCCACATCCCGGTCTCGGCGGGGATGGTGGACCGCAACGGCGACCCGCTGGACGAGAAGTACCGCCGCACGCACGACCCCTTCGTCGCCCTGGCGTTCGCCGCGGCGGCCACCGAGAAGCTGATCGTGGGCACGAGCGTCTGCCTCGTGATCGAGCACGACCCGATCGTGCTCGCCAAGGAGATCTCCTCGCTGGATCAGCTCTCCGGCGGGCGCTTCGTGTTCGGCGTGGGCGCGGGCTGGAACGAGCCCGAGATGCGCAACCACGGCACCGATCCCGCCACGCGCCACGGCAATATGCGCGAGCGCGTCGAGGCGATGAAGGCGATCTGGAACTCCGACGAGGGCGAATACCACGGCAAGCACGTGGACTTCGACCCGATCTGG
>JAXDHL010000129.1:0-5708 GCA_034664525.1 Solirubrobacteraceae bacterium | reverse complement strand
TGGTGTGCGCGGCGGTGATCGCGGGGCTCGGGTTCGCGCTCGCGGCCGCCGGCTCGACCGTGCCGGCCGAGAGTTAGGCGACGCGCTCCGCGAGCTCGGGCTCGAGCTCGACGGCGAGCCGCCCGGCGACCCGCGCGGTGACGTCCTCGCAGGTGCAGGCCAGGCCCTGCTCGCCGGCGCCGAGCACGACCCCCATGAGCACGGCGAGCTGGCCGTCGCCCAGCCGGCGCAGCGCCGACAGCGGGCCGGCCGGCGCGTCGCCGCCGCGCGGGCCGTCCAGCCATGCGGTCAGCCGCCGCCAGCCGTCGAGGTCGCGCACGTCGCGCGCGCGCAGCAGCACCCGCCCGGCGCCCTCGCGCGCGGCCCGGGCCGCCAGCGCGCGGCCTTCATCCACCGCGGCCGCCACCAGGGCGACCTCGAGCGGCGGCGCCGGCCACTCGCCCGGACCCACCTCGACGACCCGCTCCCCACGTGCGCCGGTCAACGGCGAAGGCGGGACGCGGCCGTGGGTCACTGCTGTCCGGCTCCCGGGGACCACAGGATCTCGTCGTCGCCGTTGGCGGCGCGCGAGAGGATGAACAGGAAGTCCGACAGCCGGTTCAGGTAGCGCACGCACTCGGCGCTGACGGTGTCGCCGCAGGCGATCGCGCGGCGCTCGGCGCGCCGGCAGACGGTGCGGCAGACGTGCAGGTGCGCGCCGGCCGGAGTACCGCCCGGCAGCAGGAAGGACTTCAGCGGCTCGAGCGTCGCGTTGACCTCGTCGCAGCGCTCCTCGAGCCAGCGCGTCTGGCCCTCGACCAGGCGCAACCGGGCGCCGGCCTGCTTGGTCGGCCCGGCGTCGAGTGGCACGCACAGGTCGGCGCCGACGTCGAAGAGGTCGTTCTGCACGCGGCGCAGCCACTCGGCCTGCTCGGCCGGCACCCCGCCCGTCGCGAGCGCCAGCCCGAGCTGGGCGTTGAGCTCGTCCACGGTCCCGTAGGCCTCGATCCGCGGATCGGTCTTGGGGACGCGGCTCATGTCGCCGAGGTGGGTCTCGCCACCGTCCCCGGTGCGGGTGTAGATGCGGGTGAGATTGACCGTCATGCCGCTCGATCACGGTAACATCCGCGCCGCAACCAGGGTCGGTGGTCAGGGAAGCCGGTGTGAGACCGGCGCGGACCCGCCACTGTGACCGGGGAGGCCCCGAGCACGCGCCGCCGCGGCGGCGCAGCCACTGGGACCGCGACGTGGGCGGCCCGGGAAGGCGTGAGGGGACAGGCCCGGAAGCCAGGAGACCTTCCTCCGACCATCAAGCCGAAACGCCCTCGTGGAAGGGGTGGCTCCTCAATGACCAAGACCCTCAGGGCCGGTGCGACCGGCCTCCTGCTGTCCCTCGCGATCGCGCTGCCCGCCAGTGCCGCGACGTCCCCGGTGAGCGTTCGCGTGGAGGGCGCGCAGTCGACGCTGCTCGCCCGCACCGCGCTCACCCCGCCGGACCGCCCGGAGCCCGACACCGGCTGTGCCGCCGACTCGGCCGCCAACGCCCTCGACGCGGCTGTCGCGAACAACTGGGACAACCAGCAGTTCACGCAGACGATCCTGGGCGAGACCCACAAGTTCGACAACAACGACTACTGGAGCTTCTGGGTCTTCCGCGGCGGCCGGTACGTCGTCTCCAACGGCATCTGCGACGAGAAGCTGGCAAGCGGCGAGGAGCTGCTCGCCGCCTACGAGGTCTCGGACCCGAGCACCTACGCGCCGACGATCCACCCGCTCTGGCTCGAGAACGTCCCGGCCACCGTCGCGCCCGGCTCGACCATCACCGTCACGGTCGCCCAGGCCGCCTGCGAGACCGACTCCTGCAACCCCGGCGAGGGCCACCGGACGGTCCGCTCGGGGGCGACGGTGACCGCCGGCGCGGCCACCGCCACCTCCGGCGCCGACGGCACGGCCACGCTCACGCTGAGCGGGCGCGGACCGGTCGCCGTGCGCGCGCCGGCGCCCGGCGCCACCCCGTCGGCGAGCGAGCCGAGCTGCGTCACCGACGGCACGGACGGCTACTGCGGCACGGTGAAGTGCCAGACCAACGGCCACGACGGGCTGTGCGGCAGCGCCGACAAGCAGCCCGCGGCGGTGACGATCACCGGCATCAGGGAGGGGCAGGCGTTCAGCCGCAGCAAGGCGCCGCGCGAGCTGACCGCGACCGTCGCCGCCGACCCGAGCGGCCTGCACGCCGTCAAGCTCGGGCTCAGCCGCCGCTATCGCGGCCACTGCTGGACGCTGAGCGGCAAGCAGGAGCGATTCCGCACGGCGCGCTGCGGCCACCACGCCCTGTTCACAGTCGGGGCCGATGCGGACGTCAGCTACCTGCTGCCGGCGCACCTCGGCCCGGGCCGCTACGTCCTGGACGTCATCTCGATCGACGGCAAGTTCAACCGCGACGCGCCGGCCCGCGGCCGCAACCGCGTCGTCTTCGCGGTGAAGTGAGCCGCGCCGCGCTCATCGCCCTGGTCGCGTTCGCCTGCGCCGCCGCCCCGGCGCAGGCGGCCCGCGTCGACCTGCTCGTGGTCGGCAAGGGCGGCGGCGTGCTGCGGGCGACCAAGCCGGTCACGCTCAAGCGGGCGACCGTCAAGGTCGGCTCGCGGCGCTGCCGCGTGGCGGCCGCCACACCGCTGGCGGCGCTCGCCCGCACGTCGCTGCCGCTGAAGCTGCGTGACTACGGGTCCTGCTCGCAGCGGACACGCGATGCCGGCGCCCTGTACCTGCGCGGGATCGGCCGGCAGGTCGAGCAGGGCAGCGACGGCTGGGTGTTCAAGATCGGCCGCAAGGCGCCCTCGACCGGCGCGGGCGACCCCGCGTCACGGTTGCGCGACGGCGCGCACCTGACCTGGTTCTGGTGCCGCAACGGCGCCGGCGGGTGCCAGCGGACGCTCGAGGCGACGCCGGCCACGCGCAGTGCCGCGGCCGGATCGCAGCTGCGCGTGACCGTGCGCGCCTATGACGACCACGGCAAGGGCGTGCCCGCCGCGGGGGCGACCGTGACGCTCGGCGACGCGACCGCGACGGCGGGCGCCGACGGGGTCGCCACGGTCACCCTGCCCTCCGGGGCTGCGACCCTGTCGGTCATGGCATCCAAGCCCGGTCTCGTTCCCGCCTTCCCCGTGACGGTGTCCAGCTCGTGAGGAAATGGCTCGTCCTCGGCGCCCTGGTGGTGTTCATGGTCTTCGCCGGCGCGGTCGCCGGCGGGGCGATCACGTTCGGCGGCGGAGGCGGCCCCGGCGCGTCCGGCGTGAGCGTCACCGTCTCGCGCGATTTCGGCGCGAAGGTGCTCGAGCGCCGGAAGTCGGCGTCGGTCAAGTCCGGCGAGACGGTGATGCGCTACATGCAGCGCACCTTCCACGTCACCACCCGCTACGGCGGCGGCTTCATCCAGTCGATCGAGGGCCTGCCCGGCGATTCCGCCCGGCGCCAGGACTGGTTCTACTACGTCAACGGCATCGAGGCCGAGCGTGGCGCGGCGTCGCGCAAGCTCGCCGACGGCGACCGCGTCTGGTGGGACCACCACAACTGGCAGGCCGCGCAATCGGTGCCGGCCGTCGTCGGGTCATGGCCGGAGCCGTTCCTGTCCGGTGAGGAGGGCCGCCAGATCCCGCTCGCGATCACGTGCGTCGGGACACCGCGGCCGTGCGACGAGGTGCGGACCCGGCTCGTCGCCGAGGGCGTCAAGCGGATCTCGAGCGCCGGCATCGGCGCCGGAGTGGGGCAGAAGCTGCTGCGGATCGTGATCGGGCCGTGGTCGCAGATCAAGGTCGACCCCGCCGTCTCGCTGCTCGCCAAGGGTCCCGGCGCGTCCGGCGTCTATGCCCGGCCCGGCGACAAGGGCATCGAGCTGCTCGACGAGAGCGGCAAGGTCTCGCGCACGCTGGTGGGCGGCGGGCTGATCGCCGCCGTGCGCTTCCAGGACCAGCAGCCGACCTGGATCCTGACCGGAACCGACGAAGCCGGCGTGCAGGCGGCCGCCGCCTCGCTGCGCGAGGACATCCTCGCCGACCGCTTCGCCGTGGCGATCGACCAGGGCCGCGGCATCCCGCTGCCGGTGCGGCCGGTCCCATGACCTACCGGCGCCGCGCGAGCCCGCTGCACGCCGCGCGCGCCGTCGTGGGCGCCGCCTGGTGCCTCGCCCTGGTGACGCTGGCGCTCGCCGTGCAGCGCCCGGTCGTGCTGGCCTCGCTGCTGGCGACCGTGCTGCTCGCCGGCGCAGCCGCGCACGTGGGGCGCGCCGTCGCGCGCGCCTGCCTGTGGGGCGTGCCGTTCGCGCTCATGATCGTGCTCGTCAACGGGCTCGTGAGCCGCGAGGGCCTGACCGTGGTGGCGCGCGTGTTCGGGCTCGACGTCACCGCGGAGGCGCTGGCGGCCGGCGCCGTGTTCGGCGTGGCGGCGATCGTGCTCGTCTGTATCGCCGCGCTGTACTCGGTGGCGGTGGACCCGGACGAGCTGCTGCGCGCGCTGCGCCGGGTGAGCTTCCGGTCGGCGCTGACGGCGGCGCTGGCGACCCGGATGGTCCCGGTGCTCGCCCGCGACGCCCGCCGGATGGCCGACGCGCAGCGGTTCGTCTCCGCGCCGGCGTCCCGGCTGGCGATCGTGCGCGCGGTGGCGGCCAGTGCGCTGGACCGCTCACTCGACGTCGCCGCGACGCTCGAGGTCCGCGGCTACGGCCTGGCGCGCCGCGCCCCGTCGGCCCGCCGCCCGTGGTCGCGGCACGATCTCGCGTTCGCCGCCTCCGCGGCCGGGCTGGTCGGGCTCGCGATCGCCGCCCGGGCCGGAGGCCTGGCGCCGCTCGCGCTCGCGGCGATCGCCGCCGCCGTCGCGCTGGCGCCGTTCCTCGATCGCCGGGGGACTGGGCGGTGACCGCCGTCCTGCACCTGGATCGGGTGACCTACGCCTACCCGAGCGACGCCCGCCCGGCCCTGCACGAGGTCACGCTCGCGGTCGCGCCGGGTGAGTTCGTGGTGCTCGCCGGCGGCTCCGGCTCGGGCAAGTCGACCGTGCTGCGGACCGCCGGCGGCCTGGTCCCGCACTTCCACGGCGGCACGTTCGCCGGCCGCGCGATGGTCGGCGGCCTGGACACGCGCGAGCACGGCCCGGCCGCGCTGGCCGCGGTGGCCGGGTCGCTGTTCCAGGAGCCGGAGACCCAGGTCGTGCTCGGCACGGTGCGCTCCGAGCTGGCCTTCCCGCTCGAGAACTTCGGCCTCGGGGCGGCCGCCGTCGCGCGCGGGGTGGAGGAGGCGGCGCTCGCGCTCGGGATCGCCGGCCTGCTCGACCGTCCCACCTCCGAGCTCTCCGGCGGCGAGCTGCAGCGGGTGGCGCTCGGCGCCGCGCTGGCGACGCGACCGGCGCTCGTCCTGCTCGACGAGCCGACCTCGCAGCTCGACCCCGTGGCCGGCGACGAGCTGCTCGGCGTCCTGCGCCGGCTCAACGAGGAGTGGGGGACGGCGGTGCTGCTGGCCGAGCACCGGCTGGAGCGATGCCTGAGCGCCGCCGACCGCGTCGTGGCCATGCGCGACGGCCAGGTGATCGAGACCTTCGACAGCCCGCACGGCCGGCGGCCCGAGATCGTGCGCGCGATGATCGGCCGCGACCTCGACGCGCTGCAGGTCCAGGCCGCCACGCACACCCCTCGCGAGGAGCCGATCCTCCGCGTCGCGGGCCTCACGGTGGCCGACCCCATC
>JAXDHL010000128.1:0-2797 GCA_034664525.1 Solirubrobacteraceae bacterium | reverse complement strand
TCTCGATGGCGGCCAGCTCCCCGGCGCGCTCCAGCAGCAGATCAGTCATGACGTCCTCATGACCACAACGGCTCCGGTCAAGAGAGGTTGCTCAGTCAGGGCGCCAGGATCACCCCGGGTCGTGGGCGAGGCCCACGACCCGGGGCGAATGGGCTACTTGCGGCGGATCTCGTAGACCGTGCCCTGCGTGTTGGACACGACATAGAGCGTGCCGTCCGGGCTTTCCCGCAGGTCCGGCGTCACGCCGAAGTTCTCACCGAAGAGCAGCGACTCGCTCTCGGTGATCTCGTACTTGCCGAGGTTGTCGGCGACGCGGTCCTTCAGGCGCTTGTCGTCGACCTCGACCTTCTTGCGGTTTTCGGAGATCCGCAGGCGGAACAGGTTGCCGCCTCGCAGCGAGCCGCGGGCGGAGCCGACGAACAGGTCGCCCTTGTAGTCCTTGCCGAGCTCCTTGGTAGAGAGGAAGTCGATGCCACCCGGAGCGACCTCGTACTTCCAGGCCATCTCCGGATCGGAGAACTCCGAGCCGGGGAGCTTGAACAGGCGCTGGAACGCCTCCCACGGCGTGTCGGCGATGTTGATCGGGTCCCAGCGGTTCTGCTGGAGGCCGTAGTAGCCGCCGGGAGCGTTCGGGTCCGGCGGGTTCGGGACGCGGGTGGTCTCGATCGCCTTGAATTGCGCGACGCGCTCGAGCGGCCCCATCACCTGCACCCAGCCTGAGTTGAAACCCGGCTGGGTGCGGTTGATCTCCGAGAAGGAATCGTCGCCGTTCTCCTGCTCCCAGAGGTCGCCGCTGAACGGGTCGAACGCCATGCCGAACGAGTTGCGGATGCCGTACGCGTAGATCTTCTTGATGTTCGCCCCCACCTGGCCGCCGCGCTCGGCGCCGACCACGTAGAACGGGTTGTCGCGCGGCGCGGTGCCGTCCGTGTTCAGGCGCAGGATCACGCCGGTGAGGTGATCGTTGACCGGGTCCGGACCGCCGAACTGGTCGTCCGGGATGCCCTCGCCGAATGGGCCGTCGAACAGGTTCTGCAGCTGGCCGCGACGCCCGCGGTCGCCGGCGATGAGGTAGATCTTGCCGTCCGGCCCGACGCGCAGGACGCCGCCGTTGTGGTTGGCCCGCAACGGCTGGCCCTCGTCGGCCTGGTAGGCCCGCTGGCGGTGCAGCGTCTTGTCGTACGTCAGCGTGCTGCCGTTCCAGACGAAGCGGTCCAGGCGGTTGCCGAGCAGCGGCACTTCGCCCAGCGCGATGCTGTCGGCGCCGGTCGTGCTCTCGCTCCAGAACAGGTAGACCCAGCCGTTGAGCTTGAAGCTCTGGTCCAGCGCGATCCCCAACAACCCGCGCTCCGAGGCCGAGTTGACCGGAAGGTCGAGCACGACCTCGGGCGCGCCGCCGTTCTTGATGCGCTTCACCTGCCCCGTCGACTTCTCCAGCACGAGGAAGTCGTGGTCGTTGAGGAATTCCATCTGGACAGGCTGCGTGAGCCCGGCCACCACGGTGCGGACCTCGAGCTTCGGATCCACCACCGTCGGCGGCATCTGCGCCGCCGCGTTTCCCGCGAACAGCAGTGCACCGGCTACGGCGGTCGCCCCAGTTACCAGCGCTCTCATCCCTACCTCCCGAGTTGTTCAGAGACCCCCCATCTCGTTCTTACGCAAGAGCTTGCGGAGTGGTTCGATGCAAAACTCAGGCACATGCTCGAGCGCCGTACCAAGATCGTGGCCACGCTTGGCCCAGCCACCGATGCCGACGGCGTGCTGGATCGGTTGGTGCGGTCCGGCCTCGACTGCGCCCGCCTGAACTGCTCGCACGGCGGGCACGACGACCTGCGCCGCCGCGCCGCCGAGGTGCGCGCGGCGAGCGCGCGGGCGGGGCGCGCGATCGGGTTGCTGTTCGACCTCCAGGGGCCGAAGCTGCGCCTGAGCGCGGCGACCGAGCCGCGCGCGGTGATGGTCGGCGAGGAGGTCGTCTTCGGCCCGGGCGGCGTGGTCGTCGACTTCGACAAGTTCCCCGCGCTCGTGACCGAGCGCTCGCAGATCGTGATCGGCGACGGCGTGCCGCGCTTCGCGGTCTCGCGCGTGGACGGCGCGGACGTCGTCACCACGTGCGTCTCCCCCGGGCCGCTCGCCCCGCGCAAGGGCATCTACGTGACCTACGCGCGGCCGGAGCTGCCCGCGATCACCGAGAAGGTCGTCGCCGACCTCGGGCTCGCGGCCGAAATGGGCGCGGACTTCATCGCGCTGTCGTTCGTGCGCTCCGCGGCCGACATGGAGCAGCTGCGCGAGCTCGCGCTCGAAGTCGGCTCGGCGGCCAAGCTGATCGCCAAGATCGAGAAGATCGAGGCTTACGAGGCGCTCGACGAGATCATCGCGGCCTCCGACGGGCTGATGGTCGCGCGTGGCGACTACGGCGTCGAGGCGGGCGTGGCGCGGGTCCCGCTGATGCAGAAGGACACGATCCGGCGCGCGACCCAGAGCGGCAAGTTCGTGATCACCGCGACCCAGATGCTCGAGTCGATGATCCAGGCCCCCGAGCCGACCCGCGCCGAGGCCACCGACGTCGCCAACGCCGTGATCGACGGCACCTCCGCCGTGATGCTCTCAGCCGAGACGAGCGTCGGGTCGTATCCGCTGGAGACCGTCCGCGCGATGGCCGAGATCGCCGCCGCGGCCGAGGAGTACCCGGTCATCCACGGCCGCGCCGTCCCGGTCGTCACCGGCGTCACGGGCGAGGCCGTCATGCGCGCCGCGGTCGAACTTGCCGACGAGCTGGACGCCGCCGCCCTGATCGTCC
>JAXDHL010000127.1:0-4919 GCA_034664525.1 Solirubrobacteraceae bacterium | reverse complement strand
ACGTGACCACGTCCACCGGTGCGACCGCGGCGGGCTACGTCCTCTTCGTGGACTACACGAATGCCAACGGCGCGTCGGATCCCAGCGCCCCGTCCGGCTGTCCTTGTTACAACCTCGGAACCGAGATCCTCGACGGCAACGGGGATGTGTCGCTGCCGATCCACGCGGCGTCGCTCCACGGTGCCCACAACGCGATCGTGGCGACATACCAGGACGGCTACAACGTGATCGCCGACACGCGCAGTTCGGCATTCGTGGTCGACGTGCAGCCATTGGATCAGTCGATCAGCTTCACTTCGACAGCCCCGACCACCGCGCTGGTCGGGGGTCAGTCGTACACGATTGCGGCCACGGCGTCCTCCACGCTGCCGGTCAGCTTCTCGATCGCTCCAGACTCGACCTCCGTGTGCTCGGTCTCCGGGTCGACCGTCTCGTTCCTGGCTGCGGGCGCCTGCGTGATCGCTGCCGACCAGGCTGGGAACGACCGATACAACCCAGCCACGACGGTCGAGCAGACGGTCACGGTCGGCAAGGGATCGCAGACGGTCGCATTCACGTCGATCGCGCCTCCCGCGCCCGTGGTGGGCGGTACGTACGCGCTCGCGGGGGTTGGTGGCGGCTCGGGCAAACCCGTGACGTTCAGCGTCGACGCGGCGACGACCAACTCGAGCTGCACGGTCAGCGACGGCACCGTCACCTTCGTGCACGTCGGATCGTGCGTGATCGACGCCAACCAAGCCGGAAGCGTGTCCTACGAGCCGGCCGCGCAGGCGCAGCAGACGATGACGGTCGGCAAGGGACCGCAGACGGTCTCGTTCTCCTCGCTTGCGCCCAGCCACGCAGCGATCGGCGCCACCTACGCGCCCGCCGCGACGGCGACCTCGGGCTTGAGCCCGAGCTTGGGGACAAGCGGCGCCTACTGCTCCTTTGACAGTGGCAGCAGCAACGTCACGATGACGCACGCCGGAACCTGCACGGTGACCGCGGATCAGGCGGGAAGCAGCGACTATCTCGCGGCGCCGCAGGAAACGCAGACGATCACGGTCGACAAGACCGCACAGGCGATCACGTTCACGTCGACCCCGCCCGCCCCGGCGGTGTTCGGCGACGCCTACACGCCGCACGCCACCGGGGGCGCGTCCGGAAACCCCGTCGTGTTCACGATCGACACCGCCAGTGCTGCCGGCGCGTGCTGGCTGGATGCCGGCACCGTCCGGTTCGTCGGTCCCGGTCGCTGCGTGATCGACGCCGACCAGGCGGGCGCCTCGGACGACGTTGCGGCACCCCAGCGCCAGCAGTCGTTCACGATCGGCTTCACGAGGACGCTGAGCGGCAAGGTCAGCGGCGCGCTCACCGTCGCCACCGGCCAAGCGGTGTCGCTCACACCCGGCACGACGATCGGAGGCGCGGTCACGGTGCAGGACCGCGGCGCGCTCTCGGCTGTCGGCACGAAGATCGGGGGCACGTTCACGGCCTCCTCGGCCACCGCGATCCGCCTCTGCGGCGTCACGGTCGGCGGAACGACGACGATCGCGGCGACGCGTGGGCTCGTGGTGGCGGGCGACGACAACGGGCCCGTTGCCTGCGCCGGAAACATCCTCTCGGGCTCGGCGAGCATCACGAGCGGCCTCGGGGGGGTCGAGTTCGACGGCAATACCGTCAGAGGCCCGCTGACCATCACCGGCAACACCGGCACGTTGCCGCCGCCCGATGTTGGCCCCGTCGAGGCGAGGGGAAACAAGGTGAGCGGCACCACCCGGATACAGCCATGAGTGAGCCGCATCGCTTCAGGCCGCCGCGCTCACGAGCCCGTGCTCGTAGGCGAACACGACGATCTGCACACGGTCGCGAACTTCGAGCTTCGCGAGGATGCGCCCGATGTGCGTCTTGACGGTCGCCTCGGCCAGCACGAGCTCCTGGGCGATCTCGGCGTTCGAGAGCCCGCGCGCCACCACCACGACGACCTCTCGCTCCCGCGGCGTGAGGGTGGCCAACGCCGGGTCCTCGCGGGCGTCGGCGGCACCGGGGGCGGGCAGCTGATGGGCGACGGCCTCCAGCAGCCGCCGCGTGGTGCTCGGCGCGACGACCGCGTCGCCGCTGGCCACGGCGCGGATCGCGGACAGCAGGTCGGCGGGCGGGGCATCCTTGAGCAGGAAGCCGCTGGCGCCGGCTCGCAGCGCCGCGTAGGCGTACTCGTCGAGGTCGAACGTGGTCAGGATGATGATCCGCGCCGCGCTGCCGGAGGCGATGATCTCCCGGGTGGCGGTGACGCCGTCGACTCCGGGCATGCGGATGTCCATGAGCACGATGTCCGGCGCGTGCTCGGCCACCAGCGTCACGGCGTCGCGCCCGTCTGACGCTTCGGCGACGACCTTCAGGTCCGGCTGCGAGTTCAGCACGAGCCGGAACCCCATGCGCAGGAGCTCCTGGTCGTCGACCAGCAGGATGGTCGTCGTCACGCCGGCGCCTCCACCGGTGACGCGACCAGGCCGCGGTGCTCGAGCTCGGCGACGACCGCCCACCCGCCGCTGGAGCGCGGACCGGCGGTGACCGCGCCGTCGTAGACGGCGGCGCGCTCGCGCATGCCACGGAGGCCGCCGCCCTCGACGATCGGGGCGAGTACCGGGGTGCCGATGTTGGCGATCTCCAGGCGCAGGCGGCAGCCGCTCCAGCACAGGGAGACCGACGCCTCGACGCCGGGGCCGCCGTGCTTGAGCGCATTGGTCAGCCCCTCCTGGACGATCCGGTACGCCGCGAGCTGCAGGCCGCCGGACACGTGGTCCGGCGGGGCCCCGGTGACGGTCACGGTGGTCGGCATGCCGGCGGCGCGGACCTGCTCGACCAGGGCGTCGAGCTGATCGATGCCGGGCTGCGGGGCGCGCGTGCCGCCGGGCTCGTCCTCGCGCAGCACCCCGAGCAGCCGTCGCATCTCGGTCAGCGCCTCGCGCCCGGTGCGCGACGCGTTGCGCGCCGCGACCTCGGCGCGGTCGGGGGCTTCCTGAAGGGCGTACAGCGCGCCGTCGGTCAGCGCGATCATGACCGACAGGTGGTGCGCGACGATGTCGTGCATCTCGCGGGCGATGCGCGAGCGCTCGGCCGCCGCCGCCAGCCGGCCCTGCTGATCACGCTCGGCCTCCAGCCGCGCGGCGCGCTCGTGCAGGGACGCCAGCAGCGCCTGGCGGTGGCGGACGTTGACGCCCAGCACGCCGGCCGCCGTCAAGAGGCCCGACAGCGCGACGAAGGCGTTGAGCGGATCGCCGTGGGACGCCCAGCGGGCGACCGCCGCGCCGATCCCGACCTCGAGCATCGCCGCCGCGACGAGCGTCGTCCGCAGCGGCTGGGTGACGGCGACCGTGTAGAGGGCGACCAGCAGCGCGCTGTCGCCGAAGGCGCGGACGTCGAGCGCCAACTGGACGACCGCCACAGCCACGACGACGGCGAAGACGGTGACCGGCCGGCGCCGGCGCCACAACAGCGGCAGCGCCAGCGCGACGGTGAACAGCGAGCTGGTCGACTTCGCGACGTCGTCCGGCGCCCGGAGCAGGCCGAGTCCCACGATCGTCACGACGATCAGCCCGTCGAGCGCCCAGCGTCGCTGGGCGCTCCACGCCGACAGGCTGGTCAGTTGGTGGTCTGGCCCGGTGGTCACACATTCACCGTAGAAGCGAGGTCAGGCGTCGCGCCGGACCATGGCGACGGCGGCCGCGGCGATGACGGCGAGCGCGTAGCCGCAGAAGACCGCGAAGCCCGCCCACGGCGCCAGGTGCGAGCCGTCGAACGTGCTCGTCGCCACCGCGCTGCCAGCATTGAGCGGCAGGTACGGGTTGATGGCGTCAGCCGTGGATTGCGGCAGGATCCCCGTGATCCCCGGCAGCACGAAGAGCAGGAACACGAACAGCGCGATGGCGCCCGCGGTGTTGCGCACGAGGGCGCCGATGCCGACCGCCATCGCCCCCAGCACGGTGAGGAACAGGGCGCTGCCGACCACGGCCCGGAGTGCGTGCGGATCGCTCAGTGCGTGCTGCTGGCCGTGCTGCCGGACGATCAGCTGCACGACGAAGAACGACACGAACGTCGCGATCAACGTCAGTACGAAGGTGACCGAGCAGAAGACGCCGAGCTTGGCCCACAGCACCGGCAGTCGCTTGGGGACAGCCATGAAGCTCGACCGGATCATGCCGGTCGTGTACTCGCCGGCGATGACGAGGATGCCGAGCACGCCGACGGCCAGCTGCGCGAGCTGCCGGCCGCTGACGCCGAGGTCGATCGAGTCGAACGTGGCGATGTCATGCGCATCGAGCTGCGACCAGCGGCTCATCTGCACGGCGGCGACGAGCACGCCGAACCCGGCCATCGCGACGACGGCGGCCAGCAGCGCCCAGCGGGTCGACCGCAGGGTCCACAGCTTCGTCCACTCGGACCGCAGGACGTTGCGCTGGGTCACGCGCCCGTGGCGGGCGGGGGCGGAGATGGTGGAACGGTGGGTGGTGACGGCGGCGCTCATGCGGCGTACTCCAGATCGGCGGGTGACGGCGGGACAGCGGAGGCGTGGTACTCGACGGCGTCACCGGTCAGGCGCATGAAGGCCTGCTCGAGCGATGCGGTCTGCGGCGTCAGCTCGTGCAGCACGATCGACCCGCCGGCGGCCAGCTCGCCGATGCGGTCGCTGGTGAGGCCGCGGACGTCGAGGACGCCACGCTGCTCACTCGTCACCGCGCCGCCCTCTGCGACGAGGAGGTCGCGCAGCGCCGCCGCGTCGGGGGTGCGGATGCGCACGGCGGCCTCGTGGGAAGCCTGTGCGACGACCTCGGCGACGCTCGTGTCGGCGATGAGGCGCCCCTTGCCGACCACGACGAGATGCTCGGCGGTCAGCGCCATCTCGCTCATGAGGTGCGAGGACAGGAAGACCGTGCGGCCTT
>JAXDHL010000126.1:0-5451 GCA_034664525.1 Solirubrobacteraceae bacterium | reverse complement strand
GCCTGCAGGGCGCCGGACAGGTGCTGCTGATCGAGACCGCCGCCCGCCGGCTCGAGCTGGCGCACGCGATCCTCGGCGACGAGCGGATGGCCTACGTCGACACCTCCGACCAGGACGGCGGGGCGGCGGTGACGCGGGCCACCGAGGGCTTCGGGGCCGACGTGGTGATCGTCGCCTGCTCGAGCGACGTGGCACAGCAGGATGCGATGGAGATGGCCGCACCCCGCGGGCGCGTGCTGTTCTTCGGCGGGCTGCCGAAGGGCACCACGCACATCGCCTTCCCGTCCAACGTGCTCCATTACCGCGAGGTCCAGGTCCACGGCTCGTACGCGTCGCGCCATCGCGACCAGGTGCGGGCACTCGACATGCTGGCCCAGGACGCCGGCGGCATCCGCTCCGTGGTGTCCGACATCATCGGCCTCGACGAGGCGCCGGACGCCTTCCCGCGTATCCGGGCGGGCGAGGCGCTCAAGGTCGTCGTGGCGCCGTGAAGGCGGCGCGCCGGTCCCTGCGCCACAGCCTCGCCCAGGAGCTGCGCGCGCGCATCAGCACCGGCGAGTGGCGCCCCGGCGACCGGATCCCCTCCGAGCCCGAGCTGGCGCGGGTGCGCACCGTCTCGCGGTCGTCGATGCGGGCGGCGATCGCCATGCTCGAGGAAGAGGGCTTCGTGCACCGCCGGCGCGGGTCGGGCACATACGTCACCCACCGGCCGACGCTGCCGAACGACCTCGGACGCAACTTCGGCGTCTCGTCGCTGATCGCGTCCTCCGGCTCGCGGCCCGGGACGGTCGACCAGAGCTCGGGCGTCGTCCCGGCGCCCATGGCGGTGGCCGCGGCGCTCGGCGTCCCCGAGGGCGAGCCGGTGAGCGCGCTGCGCCGGGTGCGCACGGCGAGCGGCCGGCGGGTCGTCGACGCGACCGATTGGTGCCGCATCGACCACCTCGCCCCGGAGGAGCTGCCGGAGATCAGCGAGGGGTCGATCTATGCCGCGCTCGCCGCGCGCGGGCTGGCCGTCGACCACGGCGTCGCGCAGCTGACGCCGCGCAACGCCGAGGGCGAGCTGGCGACCCGCCTGCATGTCCCCAGCGGCACGTTGCTGCTCACCATCGACCAGGTCGACCGCACCGCCGACGGCGTCGCCGTGCTGGTCTCGCGCGAGCACCATCTCGCCGACGCCTTCACGTTCACGCTGCTGCGTCGCGGCCCGGGCGAGGCGAGCATGGAGGAGCGCTGAGCGCGCCGCTGGTCGTCGGCGTCGACGTCGGCTCGCAGGGCACCTGCGCGCAGGCGCTCGAGCCGGACGGGACGCTGGTGGCCACCAGCTACGCGCCGCACGCGCTGAGCTACCCACGCCCGGGCTGGGCCGAGCAGGACCCCGACGAGTGGACGACGGCGCTCGTTCGCACGCTCGCCGAGGTCCGTGCGGCGACCGCCGGGCGCGAGATCGCCGCGCTGTCCTTCGGGTCCCAGCTCGACGGCCTGGTCGCCGCCGCTGCCGACGGCACCCCGCTGCGGCCCGCATTGATCTGGTGCGACCGCCGCGCCGGCCAGGAGTGCTCCGACGTGGCGGCGCGGACGGATCCGGAGCAGCTGCGCGCGCTGACCGGCTGCAACCTGGATCCGGGCCACATCGCGCCGAAGATCGCCTGGCTCGCGCGCCACGAGCCCGAGCTGTTCCGGTCGGCGGCGACCTTCGCCTGCCCAGGGTCCTGGGTGGCGTGGCGCGTGACCGGGACGCTGGCCATCGACCCCTCGAATGCGTCGTCCACCGGCGTGCTCGATCCGCGCACCCGCGACTGGGCGGAGGCCGCGTGCGCGGCGTTCGACCTCGATCCCGCGCGGCTGCCGCCCGTCCGTCGGCCGGACGCCGTCCTCGGTCCGATCCTCGAGTGGCTGCGTGACGCGACCGGCCTCGGGCCGGGGACGCTCGTCGTCCTCGGGGCCGGCGACGAGATGGCGGCGACGCTGGGCGCCGGGGTCGTCGAGCCGGGGGTCGTCTGCGACGTGATGGGCACCGCCGAGCCGGTGTGCGCGGTCGTCGGCGAGCCGGCCCACGATCCGACCGGGCTCGTCGAGTTGCATCCCCACGCGGACCCGGACACCTGGCTGCTGGAGAACCCCGGCTGGCTGTCGGGCGGCGCCTATCGCTGGTTCCGTGACGAGCTCGGCGGCCAGGAGGCGGCGCGCGCGGCGGCGACCGGGGCCGACGTCTACGAGCTGCTCAACGCCCTCGCCGAGGACGCGCCCCCGGGCGCCGGCGGCGTCTCCTGGGTCCCGGCGCTGGCCGGCGCGATGGCGCCCGAGTGGAACGCCCGCGCCCGGGCCGGATGGCTGGGGGTGACCGCGGCGCATGGCCGGGCCCATCTCGCCCGCGCCCTGCTCGAGGGCAACGCGCTCGCGCTGCGCGACGTGATCGACGCGATCGCCGGCGCCGGCCACCCGCCGAGCGAGGTCGTGTGCGTCGGCGGCGGGGCGAAGGGCCGGCTGTTGTGCGAGCTGCGGGCGCACATCACCGGCCTGCCGGTGTGCCGGCCCGACGACGTCGAGACCACCGCCCGCGGCGCCGCGATGCTCGCCGCGGCCGGTGCGGGGCTGCACGAGTCGGTCGCCGCCGCGGGCCGGGCGATGGCCTGCCCGCGCAGCGAGCCGGTACGCCCCGACCCCGAGCTGCGCCAGGTCTACGACGCGCTGCACCGCCGCCATCGCCGGCTCTACGCCGCCCTGAAGCCGCTGTTCGACGAGGAGCTGGATTGAGGCTCGACGCGGCGACGCGGCGGCGGGCGCTCGACGCCATGGGCTCCGGCGATCTCGACCTGCTCGTCGTCGGCGGCGGGATCACGGGCAGCGGGGCGGCGCTCGACGCGGCCACGCGCGGTCTGCGCGTCGGCCTGGTCGAGGCCCGCGACCTCGCGGCCGGGACCTCGAGCGCGTCGAGCAAGGTCATCCACGGCGGCCTGCGGTACCTCGAGATGGGGGACTTCGGGCTGGTGCGGGAGGCGCTGCGCGAGCGTCAGCTGCTGCTCACCCGGATCGCTCCCCATCTCGTGTCCCCGCTGCCGTTCCTGTGGCCGCTCCGTGGCCGCGGCTGGGAGCGCGCCTACCTCGGCGCCGGCCTGGTGCTCTACGACGGCATCGGCGGGGCGCGCTCGGTGCCCCGCCACCGCCACCTCAGCCGGCGCGGTGCGCTTGCGGCCGCGCCCGCGCTGCGCCGGGATGCGCTGGTCGGCGGCGTCCAGTTCTACGACGCCGCGGAGGACGACGCGCGGATGGTGGCCGTGGTGGCGCGGACCGCCGCCGCCCACGGTGCGCACGTTGCGACGCGCGTGCGCGTCACCGGGCTGCCGCGGCGTGGCGAGGTCGACGCCGTCGACGAGGAGACCGGCGAGCGCGTGGTCCTCCGCGCCCGGCACGTCGCGGGGGCGGCAGGCGCGTGGACGGACCGGCTGCGCGCGTTCGCCGGGGGCCGTTCCGCGACCCGCATCGTCGCGTCCAAGGGCATCCATGTGTTCGTGCCCGGCGACCGCATCGACATGACCACCGGCCTGCTCGCGCGCACGGAGAAGAGCGTGCTGTTCGTCGTCCCGTTCCAGGGCGGCTGGCTGATCGGCGACACCGACACCCCGTGGGCCGCGGGTCCGGACGAGGTCGTCGCCACCGGCGCCGACGTCGACTACCTGCTCGGGAAGGCGAACGCGCTGCTGGCCGAGCCGCTGCGCCGCGACGACGTCCACGGCGTCACCGCCGGGCTGCGGCCGCTCGTCGCCGACGCCGCCCGCCGGGACACCACCCGCATCAGCCGCCGGCACGTGGTCGAGTCGCCGGCCCCGGGGCTCACGACGATCGCCGGCGGCAAGTACACGACCTACCGGGTGATGGCCGCCGATCTCGTCGACGCCGTCGCCCGGGCGCTGGGGACGACGGCGCCGTCGGTCACCCGCGACGTGCCGCTGCTGGGCGCCGAAGTCGGGCGGATCGACCGTCCCGCCCTGGCCGCCCGAGCCGGCCTGCCGGTGTCCGCGATCGACCGGCTGGCCGGCCGCCACGGCGACCGGGTCGAGGAGTTGGTCGAGCTGGTCGAGGCCCGGCCCGAGCTGGCCGGCCCGCTCCCCGGCGGAGCGGGGCACCTGGCGGCCGAGGTGGTGTATGCCTGCACGCATGAGGGCGCGTTGCATCTCGACGACGTGCTCGAACGGCGAACGCGGCTGGCGCTCACCGCACCCGATCGCGGCCTCGAGGCCGCCGCGCCGGCGGCGGCGCTGATGGCCGGCGCGCTGGGATGGGACCCCGGTCGGGCACGCCGTGAGGTCGAGGCCTGGGGTGCCCGCGTGGCCGCGGGCCGCGCGGCCGAGGCCGAGCGCGACGACGAGCGGGCGCTGGCCGCCTACCGCGCCGAGCTCGCGGGCGCGCCGGTGCCGCGTTGAGCGAGCTCGTCCTCGGCCTCGATCAGGGCACGTCGAGCACGCGCTGCGTGGTGCTCGACGGCGACCTGCGCGAGCGCGCCGCCTTCTCGGTCCCCTTGGAGTCGTCGTTCCCGGGCGCCGGTCGCGTCGAGCAGGACCCGGAGGCGATCGCCGCGTCCGCGCAGCGCGCGCTCGCCGGCGCGCTCGCCGCCGCCCGCGCCGGCCGTCGCGACGTGGCGGCGCTCGGCATCGCGAATCAGACGGAGACGTTCGTCGTCTGGGACCGCGCCGGCGGCCGTGCCGTCCACCCGGCGATCGTCTGGCAGGACCGGCGGACCGCCGCGGCGTGCGCGGCGCTCCGCGACGCCGCGGAGCTCGTGCGCGCGCGCACCGGACTCGAGCTCGACGCCACCTTCCCGGCGACCAAGCTGCGCTGGCTGCTCGACCACGTCGACGGCGCGCGCGCGGCGGCCGAGGACGGACGGCTCGCCTACGGGGACGTGGCCTCCTGGCTGCTGCACCGGCTGGCGGGGATCCACGTGACCGATGCGGGCAACGCGGGCCGGTCGCTGCTGTGCCCGCTCGGGGGGCTGGACTGGGACGACGAGCTGCTCGAGCTGTTCGGGGTCCCGCGGGCGATGCTGCCGCCGGTGGTCGACTCCGACGGGCTCGACGCCGACGCCGGCGTCCCGATCCGGGCCGCCGCGGGCGATCAGCAGGCGTCGCTGTTCGGGCTGCGCTGCTGGTCACCGGGCACCGCGAAGGTGACGCTCGGGACCGGGGCGTTCGTCCTCGCCAACGCGGGTCAGGACCCGCCGCAGCCGCCGGCCGGTGTTCTCGCCTCGTGCGCCTGGCGGCGGTCGGCGACCACCACGTTCGCCGTCGAGGGCTTCGTCCCGGCCGCCGGTGCGGCGACCGACTGGTTCGCCCGGCTCGGCGCGCTGCCGGCCGGCCGCGAGCTCGACGCGCTGCTGTCGACGGCGACCGCCGGCGACTCCGGCGTCGTCTGCGTGCCGGCGCTCCAGGGCTTCGGCACGCCGACCTGGGACTC
>JAXDHL010000125.1:0-3419 GCA_034664525.1 Solirubrobacteraceae bacterium | reverse complement strand
ACCGCCCAGATCCGTTCCTGGCTGACCTGCTCCGGCAGCGCCGCCGCGGCGACGCTCTGCGTCGTCAGGTCGTACCACTGCAGGACGTTTGCGGTCGAGGCGCTGCGGTGCGCCTGGACGTTGACGGCTGCGACGGTTGTCGCCAGGACCGCGACGGCGGTAACGGCGACCAAGCCTCGTGCTCTCATCGGACTCCCCCTCGATAGTCTTATGACACGTATAAGCGTTACTAGTTCTATACTAAATCTATTGAATTAGTCAACAATTGCTGGGAAGCCGCCGTCGATTCTCAGGCCGCTCCCAGGTAGCTCTCAGATAATGGAGTGATGGCTCCTCCGGGAAAAACCGCTCGCCGCGTGCTCGTCGTCGACGACGAGGTGAACATCGCCGAGCTCGTAGCGACCGCGCTGCGGTACGAGGGTTTCGACGTTCGGACGGCGGCGGACGGGGCGAGCGCCCTGGCGGCGGTGCGTGACCTCGCGCCGGATCTGGTGGTGCTCGACGTGATGCTGCCGGACGCGAACGGCTTCGACCTGCAGGCGCGGATTCGCGCCGACGGCCAGCAGGTGCCCGTGTTGTTTTTGACCGCGCGTGATGCGGTGGAAGACCGCATCCGCGGTCTCACGCTGGGCGCGGATGACTACATGACGAAGCCGTTCAGCCTCGAGGAGCTCATCGCCCGCGTGCATGCGGTGCTCCGTCGAACGTCGAGCGAAGCTGCCGTGTCGCATCGTCTCTCGTTCGCTGATCTGGAGCTGGACGAGGAGACGCGCGAAGTGCGCCGGGGTGCACGCCGCATCGAGCTCAGCCCCACGGAGTTCTCGCTCCTGCGGTACCTGCTCTTGAACTCGCGCAAGGTCCTGTCGAAGGCGCAGATCCTCGACCACGTCTGGCAGTACGACTTCGGCGGCGACGGGCGCATCGTCGAGACCTACATCAGCTACCTCCGCAAGAAGATCGACAAGGACGGCCCGGCACTGATCCATACGCGTCGCGGCGTGGGCTACTCGCTGCGAATGCCGGACGAGTAGCGGTGTCGATCCGGCTCAAGGTCACGCTCGCGACCGTCGCCCTCGCGGCGCTGGCGGTTCTCGCCGTCGACGTGACGACGTTCGTTCTGTTGCGCGGATACTTCAACAAGCGCGCCGACACGAACGTACGTCAGGTCGCTGAGACGGCGGTCGAGACCTTGCGCGGCGGGAAACCGCTAACCCTCGATACGTTCGTGGGGGCAGACCGACTGGTGCTCGTCGAGCTGCGAAGCCCGCAGGGAAAGGTGCTCCAGCGCGTAGGCACCTCCGAGGCGGCTCAGGTCGAGATCCCCTCCGACCTCGTTGCGCACCCGGGACACTCCCGGCAGATCGAAGTGCCCGGCTACCCGGGCCCGTCGTTCGAGGAGGTCGCGTTGCCCGCCAAGGGCGGCACGGTGATCGCCGTCATGTCGATCAGGAACGAGGTGAGCACGCTCGCGCACCTGTTTCGGCTGAACTTCTTCGTCGGCGGCGCCGTGCTCGGCCTGCTGGCGCTCGTCGCGTTGGTCGTGCTGACGCGCAGCCTGCGACCCCTGCGGCAGATCGCGACGACGGCGGATGCGATCGCAGCGGGTGACCTCGGGGCGCGCGTCCCCCTCGCTCCGAAGCGCAGCGAGATCGGGCGCGTCGCAACGGCGCTCAACCGCATGCTCGGCGAGAACGAGGCCGCGTTCGCACAGCGTGACGCGACTGAAGAACGGCTCCGCCAGTTCCTCGCGGACGCCTCGCACGAGTTGCGCACGCCACTCACCTCGATCCGCGGCTACGCCGAGCTCTTCCGGCGCGGCGCCGACGAGCGGCCGGAGGACCTCGCGACGGTGATGCGGGCGATCGAGGAGGAAGCAGCGCGCATGTCGCGGCTCGTCGAGGACCTGCTGCTGCTCGCGCGTCTGGACGACGCGCGCCCGCTCGAACGCCTGCCGGTGGCGCTGGACGATCTCGTCGAGCGGGCGATCGAGGCGGCGCGCGCTGCGGAGCCCGACCGCCTCATCCAGTTCGAGTTCGCCGAGCGGCCGCTCGTGGTCGAGGGCGACGCAGGTCGGCTGCGCCAGGTTCTCGACAACCTTCTGGCGAACGTGCGCCGGCACACGCCCGCCGATGCGCCTGCGCTTGTCTCGCTGGGCTCCGCCGGAGATCAGGTTGTCTTGACCGTCGAGGACACCGGGCCGGGAATCGCCGCCGCAGACCGAGAGCTCGTGTTCGGCCGGTTTTCCCGCCCGAACGCCGCCCATGGCGACCAGGGAGGCGCCGGCCTGGGCCTCGCGATCGTCCGCTCGATCGTCAGCGGGCACGGTGGCACGATCGCCATTCGCTCGGCACGCCCGCACGGCGCCGTCTTCGAGGTGCGGTTGCCGGCGCATGGCGACTCTCGGGTAACTCCCAGCTAGCACTCGCATTCGTTTCAGCCTCGGCTGGTTGTCTTGGCAGTAGGCGCGGCACGCGCCGCAAGCCAAAGGAGAAACCAGATGATCGAAGCTCACAACCTCACCAAGCGCTACGGGGAGCAGACCGCGGTCAACGATCTCTCGTTCACCGTCAAGCCCGGCATGGTGACCGGGTTCCTTGGCCCCAACGGCTCGGGGAAATCGACCACGATGCGCCTGATTCTCGGGCTGGACGCGCCGAGCCAGGGTGACGTCAAGGTCAACGGCAAGCACTACGCCGACTTCCCGGCGCCGCTGCACGAAGTCGGCGCGCTGCTCGAGGCCAGGTCCGTCCACACCGGCCGCTCCGCCTACAACCACCTGCTCGCGATGGCGCAGACCCACGGCATCCCGCGCCGCCGCGTCGACGAGTTGATCGAGCTCGTCGGTCTTTCGTCGGTCGCGAAGAAGCGGGCCGGCCAGTTCTCGCTCGGTATGGGCCAACGCCTCGGCATCGCCTCGGCGCTACTCGGTGACCCGGAGGTCGTGATGCTCGACGAGCCGGTCAACGGACTCGACCCGGACGGCATCCGCTGGGTTCGCGACCTGATGAAGACGCTCGCGGCAGAAGGCCGCACCGTCTTCCTCTCCTCACACCTGATGAGCGAGATGGCGCTGACGGCCGACCACCTGATCGTGATCGGGCGCGGACGGCTGATCGCCGACCTCTCCGTCGACGAGTTCATCCGCCGGCACTCCAAGAACCTCGTCGTCGTCCGCTCGCCGCAGGCCACACAGCTCGCGGAGCTCATCGCAGGCCCGGATGTCATCGCCGAGGCAACGGAGCCCGGGTTGCTCGAGATCGAGGGCCTGACCGCCGCGCAGATCGGTGAGGCGGCCGCCGCCAACCACATCGTCCTCTACGAGCTCTCGCCGAAGCAGGCCTCGCTCGAGGACGCATTCATGGACCTCACGCGCGACGAGGTCGAGTTCCACGCCACGACAACCACCGCCGACGACCGTG
>JAXDHL010000124.1:0-26752 GCA_034664525.1 Solirubrobacteraceae bacterium | reverse complement strand
CGGCAGGCTGAGCACCCTGCCGGGCCCGGTCTGCTGCGTCGAGCCCTGGGTGGTCGCCTGGAATCCGCTGGTGGGGGCGAACTGGACCGGAAGGGCCCGGGTCACGCCGGGCTGCCGGCGCACCGTGGCCAGGACGTCGGCCGGGCTGGCGCCGTTCTGCGCCTCGACCTGCCAGTCGACCGGCACGCGGCTGATCGCCCGGCTGGTCATCTTCGACGTCGTCGAGGAGAGGAAGGTCCCGATGGAGGCCAGCAGGGCGACGCCGATCGCGACCCCGAGCGCCGTCGAGAGCAGGCGGCTGCGGCGATGGCTCAGCAACCCGCGGACCCAGGTCAGCGCGACCATGCTGCCTCCTTCTGGGTGGTGACCAGGCGGCCGCTGTGCATCTCCCAGCTGTCGGGGAAGCGCTTGGCCACGGTCGGGTCATGGGTGGCGATCACGAGTGCGGCGCCGGCGTGCGCGGCGGCGGCCAGCAGGACGTCGACGACGGCGGCGCCGTTGGTGCGGTCGAGCTGGCCAGTCGGCTCGTCGGCCAGGATGAGCGTCGGCTCGCCGGCCAGCGCGCGCGAGACGGCGATCCGCTGGGCCTGGCCGCCGGAGAGCTCCTCGGGCAGCTTGTCGCCCAGCTCCACGAGGCCCAGCAGCTCGAGCGCACGGCGCGCGGCGGCACGGGCCTCGTCGTCGCGCCGGCCGTCGAGGATCAGCGGCAGCGCCACGTTCTCCACGACCGTCAGCGGCGGCAGCAGGCTCGGGCCCTGGAAGACGACCGCGACCGGCCCCGGGCGCAGAGCTTCGCGATCGCCGATGCCGGGCCAGCTGACGCTGCCGACGGTCGGCTCGTCGAGCCCGGCCATCAGGTGCAGCAGCGTCGACTTCCCGGAGCCCGACGGTCCGACCAGGGCGACGCGATCGCCGCGCGCGATCGTGCAGTCCGTGGGCTGCAGCGCCACGGTGGCGGTCTCCCCGGTGCCGTAGGTGCGACCGGCGCCGGCGCAGACGACGAGCGGCTCGGAGGCGTTCATGACTCGATCCTTCCGTCGCGGAGGCGGATCTCACGGTGCGACGTCGCCGCGACCTCCGGGGTGTGGGTGACCACCAGGACGGCGGCCCCGTCGGCGGCGCGGGCATGCAGCAGGTCGAGCACGCGCTGTGCGGTGACCTCGTCGAGCTCGCCCGTCGGCTCGTCGGCGAGCAGCACGGCCGGGTCGTTGGCGAGCGCGACCGCGAGGCCGGCGCGCGCGAGCTCGCCGCCGGAGAGCTGGCTGGGCCGGGCGTGGGCGCGGGCGGTCAGCCCGCAGCGCTCCAGCACCTCGGCCCGCCACGACGACGGCGTGCCGTCGCCGGCCAGCCGCTGGGCGAGCGCGACGTTGTCCTCGACGGACAGGTGCCCGACCAGGTTGGCCTGCTGGTAGAGCACGCCGATCCCCTGGGCCCGGACGCGCGCACGCTCCTCCTCGGGGCGGCGTGAGAGGCGCTCGCCGTCGACGCGGACCATGCCGCCGTCTGGTTCGTCCAGCCCGGCCAGGCAGGACAGCAGCGTCGACTTGCCGGAGCCGGACGGGCCGGTCACGGCGACGACCTCACCGGCCGCCACGCGCAGCGACACGCCCTGCAGCGCGAGCGTCTCGTCGTCGCCGGCGTGGAAGAACCGGTAGAGGCTGTCGGCTTCGAGCGGCACGGTCATCCCGACCACCTCACGGAGTCGGTGACGATCTTCCACGGGTCGACGTTGTCGGCGCCCTTGGGGCCGGACAGCGTGAGGACCGCGGCGTGGCCCTTGTGGAAGAAGACGTAGCGCTCCACCGCGTCCTGTCCGGTCTTGCCGGTGACCGGGTTGGGCTTTGCGGTGGCGAGATAGCTGATGCGCACCGCGGATCCGGCGCTGCGGGAGACCGTCGTCACCTTGCTGGGCCTGAAGCCCTGGACCGTCGAGGCGAGCTTCGGCAGCTCGCGCTTGCGGACCTGCGCCACGGTCGGCGGCCCGCTCGCCGGCACGGTCTCGAGGCGGACGGCGTTGAGCTTGTCGGTGAAGATCGTCGCCCCACCCGTCGTGGTCCGCGACCAGCCCTCCGGCACCTTCACCGAGAAGCTCCCGCCGGGCGGCGCGAAGCGCACGTAGACCTGGTTGTCGGGAATGTCACCGGCCGCGTTGGTCTCCGGAGCGTTCGGATTGACCGACTTGGACGGCTTGGCGGCGGTCGAGGTCGACGACGACGAGGACGACGCGGCGCCGCATCCGGTGGCGCCGATCGCCACGATCGTCGCACCGGCGGCGAGCGCTGCGCGCTTGGACATGAAGCCTCCTGGGATGGTCCTGCTCGGCATGGCCCGGCGACCGTACGGCGCGCCGGTCATCGCCCCGCCCGCGCCAGGTCAACGCCAGGTCAAACCTGCCCGGGCCGATGCGCTCCCGCCCGTACGCTTGGCCCGGGTGAGCGCGCGCATCCTCATAGTCGAAGACGACGAGGCGATCGCCTCCGGGCTCCGGCGGGTGCTCGACAGCCAGGGCTACGACGTGCGCTGCGTCGCCCGCGGCCGTCCGGCCCTCGACGAGGCCGCCGAGCCGACCGCCCTCGTCGTGCTCGACCTCGGGCTGCCCGACGTCGACGGCATCGAGGTCTGCCGCCGGCTGCGCGCCGCCCGCCCCGACCTGGCCATCATCATCCTCACCGCGCGCGACCAGGAGCTCGACGTCGTCGCCGGCCTCGATGCCGGGGCCGACGACTACCTCGTCAAGCCGTTCCGCCTGGCCGAGCTGCTGGCCCGCGTGCGCGCCCACCTGCGCCGCGCCGCCGCGCCGCCCGGCGACGGCGCCCGCGAGCCGCCGCTGCGCGCCGGGGAGATCCGCGTCGACGTGGCGGCGCGGCGGGCGTGGCGGGGCGACGTGGAGCTCGACCTGCGCCCGAAGGAGTTCGACCTGCTGTCGCTGCTCGTGGCCGAGGCCGGGCGCGTGGTGACGCGGGAGCGGATCATGCACGACGTGTGGGACACCGAGTGGATGGGCTCGACCAAGACCCTCGACACGCACGTGCTGGCGTTGCGCGGCAAGCTCGGCCCGGACGCGATCACGACCCTGCGAGGCGTCGGCTACCGCTTCGACGGCGAGCCCGAGGCGAGCGGATGAGACGGCGCCTGGCGCTGGCGATCGCCGGGGTCGCGACGGTCGCGGTGGTGCTGTTCGCCGTCCCGCTCGCCGTCATCCTCGGCGGCGCGCACCGCAACGCCGACCTGCTGCGCCTGCAGCGCGACACGTTCGCCGCGACGCGGCGGATCGACCTGTCCGGGAGCGCGGGCGACGCCGTGGAGCTGCCCCCGAGCCCCAACGCGCTCGGGGTCTACGACCGCGGCGGCCGGCGCGTCGCGGGGCGTGGCCCGGCGCGGGCGCCGGCGATCGTGCGGGAGGCGCTGCGCTCGGGGCGCCCGGCCGAAGGCCCGGGCGGTGGCGCGCTGGTGGTCGCGGTGCCGCTGGTCTCGGGAGAGCGCGTCGTCGGCGCCGTCCGCGCCCAGCGCGCCGAGGGCGAGGCCAGCGGCGACACCGCCGCCCAGCGGCTCGCCGTGGCCGCGCTCGCCCTCGGCATCGTCGCCGCCGCGGTGCTCGCGGCGCTGTGGCTCGGGCGGGCGCTCGCGCGACCGCTCGAGCGGCTGGCCGCCGCGGCCTCCCGGCTCGGCCAGGGCGACTTCTCCGTCCGGGCACCGCCCGCCGGGATCCCGGAGGTCGACGCGGTCGGCGCCGCACTGGCGACGACCGCCAAGCGGCTCGAGGACCTGGTCAACCGCGAGCGCGCGTTCAGCGCCGACGCCTCCCACCAGCTGCGGACGCCCCTGCAGGCGCTGCGCATCGACCTCGAGGCCGCGGAGCTGCGCGGCGACGCGCCGCCGGAGGTGCATGAGGCGCTGGTGCAGGTCGACCGCCTGGAGACCACGATCGCGACGCTGCTCACCGTCGCCCGCGACCTGCCGCGCGTGCACGCGACCACCCGGCTCGGCGAGGTCGTCGAGGCCGCGCGCGCACGCTGGCACGGCCGGCTCGCCGCGGCAAGCCGGCCGCTGCGGGCCGAGCTCCCGTCCAAGGGGCTGGTCGCCGCCGCCGACCCGCACGTGGTCGAACAGGTGCTCGAGGTGCTGCTCGACAACGCCGACCGCCACGGCGCCGGCGTCGTCCGGGTCGTCGTCCGCGAGCTCGACGGCTGGCTCGCGATCGACGTCGGCGACGAGGGTCCGGGGTTCGCCGCCGGCCCGGAGGACGCCTTCACCCGCCGCGACGGAGCCGCGAACGGCCACGGCATCGGGCTTGCGCTCGCCCGGTCGCTCGCCCACGCCGAGGGCGGCCGCCTGTCGGTGACGCGCGCCGGGCCGGCCCCGGTCATCACGCTGTTCCTGCGCAGCGCGCCGGCCGAGCCGAGCTGACGGGCGGCGCAATGCGCAACACAACCTGACCAGCACGCGGCATGCGACCGCGAGCACGGCATGCTCGTCGTCTCTTGAGCGTCGCAGTGGGCTTGCGCGCGGTGCGGAGCACCCGGCTAGGGGATCCGTGGCTGTGGATCGGGATCGCGATCGCGTGCGCCGTCGCCCTGCGGTTGCCGTATCTCGACGCGGCGCTCACCCGCGACGAGGGCGGGGACACGCTGATCGCGCTCGCCTTCAGCCACGCGGGGCCGTTCGTCTACGGGCCGTACTTCCTCGACCGACCGCCGCTGCTGCTCGGCCTGTACGGCCTGGCCGCGACGGTGGGCGGCGACGTGGGCATCCGCTGGCTGGGCGTGCTGGCCGCGGCTTCCGGTGTGGTCCTGATCACGCTGCTCGCGGTGCGGCTGGCGGGCCGGGCGGCTGCGCCCTTCGCGGCGCTGGCCGGGTGCGCGATGCTCTCGAGCCAGGCGATCGGCGCGGAACAGACCCCGGCGGAGCTGCTGGCGGTCGTCCCGTCGTGTGGGTCGGTCCTGCTGCTGGTCACCGGGCTCCAACGCCGGGGCGGCCCGCGGTGGTGGTTCGCCGGCGCGGGCGCCGCCGCGGCGGCGGCGATCCTCGTCAAGCAGTCGTTCGGGGACGCGCTCGCCGCCGGGCTGGCCGGACTCGTCGCGGCAGCGGTCGTGGGCGCGCCGCGGCGCCGCCAGGTGACGGCCGCCGCGCTGGCGTACGGCGGCGGAGTGGCCGCGGTGCTCGCGGGGCTCGCCGTCTGGGCCTGGGCGGCCGGCGCCACCTTGCACGAGCTGTGGTTCGCGATGGCCGGCTTCCGGCTGGACGCCTTCGGCGCCCTCTCGCAGGGCCGGCCGGTGCACCGGCTGCTCGGGCTCGGGCAGCCCGCGTTCTACTCGGGGGTCGCCATCGGCGTGGCGGCGGCGATCGTCGCCATCACTCGGCTGCGGGCGGCGCCCGGCGTCCGCGTGGCGCTCGCCGCGTGGCTGGCCGCCGGCGTCGCCGGCGTCACGCTCAGCGGGAGCTACTACCCGCCCTACCTGATCGAGCTCGTGCCCGTCTCGGCGATCGGCATCGCGCTGGGCTGCGCGCGGCGGCCGGCGATCGGCATCGCGGTCGGGCTCGTGGCGGTCGGCGCCGCCCTGCTGCCGACGGCGCGCGCGGCAGTCCACGACTCCGCCGACAGCTACGAGGCCCGTGCCGAGGTCATCGGCCACTACGTCCGCGGACGCGCCGAGCCGGGACAGACCGCGTACGTCCTGTACGCGCGCGCCAACGCGCTCTACTACACCGGCCTCCCGTCGCCGTACCCCTACCACTGGGCGCTGATGATGCGCGCCATCCCGGCCGCCCCCGGGCGCCTGCGCGCGCTCATCGCGAGCGACCGCCGGCCGACCTGGATCATTCGCCAGAACCGGCCCGGCGACTACGGCCTGGATGCCCGCGGCCGCTCGAAGGCGCTGCTGCGCCGCTACTACCGCCCCGTCGCGCGTGTCTGCGGGACGCCGATCCTGCTCGCCCGCGGATCGGGCGCCCGGCCCGCACCGCGGTCGGCCCGCCACTGCCCGGGGGGTAGCGTGCCCTAAGGGAGGACAGCCTGCCCAGCGACACCCGCACCGGCCGCCGGCCCGCCACCCAGGGGGCGATGGTGATCGGTGCGCTCGGCGTGGTGTTCGGCGACATCGGAACGAGCCCGCTGTACACGATGCAGACGGTGTTCAGCCCGGAGGACCCGCATCCGGTCGCAGTGACCCACGACAGCGTCTTCGCGATCGTCTCGATGATCTTCTGGTCGGTGACGATCATCGTCACGGTCACCTACGTGCTGCTCGTGATGCGGGCCGACAACGAGGGCGAGGGCGGGATCATGGCGCTCATCACACTGCTCCGCCGCGGGCGCATCGCGGGTGGGGCGCGGACGAAGATGGTGCTCGCCGGGCTCGGCATCTTCGGCGCCTCGCTGTTCCTCGGCGACAGCATGATCACCCCGGCGATCTCGGTGCTGTCGGCGGTCGAGGGCCTCAAGGTCGCCTCGCCGTCGCTCGGGCACCTCGTCGTCCCGGTCACGGCGGTGATCATCGTCGCGCTGTTCGGGGTGCAGCGGGTGGGGACCGCGAAGGTCGGGCGCGTCTTCGGCCCGGTGATGCTGGTCTGGTTCATCACGGTCGGTGCCCTCGGCGTACACGGCATCGCCGCCCGGCCGGAGATCCTGAAGGCGCTGTCGCCCAGCTACGCGGTGGACTTCGCGATCAGGCATCCGTCCGCGGCGTTCTTCGCGCTCGGCGCAGTCGTGCTCGCGGTCACCGGCGCCGAGGCGCTGTACGCGGACATGGGCCACTTCGGGCGCGCACCGATCCGCCGCGCCTGGCTCCTGCTCGTCTTCCCGGCCGGCACCCTGAGCTACCTCGGGCAGGGCGCGTCGATCCTCGAACATCCCGGCCACGTCAGCAGCCCGTTCTTCCTGCTCGCCCCCCACTGGGGCCGATGGCCGCTGGTGCTCCTCGCCACCGCGGCCACGATCATCGCCTCGCAGGCGGTCATCACCGGCGCCTTCTCGGTCGCGCATCAGGCCGTCCAGCTCGGGTACCTGCCGCGGCTGCGCGTCGTCCACACGTCCGAGCAGACGGTCGGGCAGATCTACGTGCCGGCGGTCAACTGGCTGCTTATGGTGTCCGTGCTGACGCTCGTGTTCGCCTTCCAGAGCTCGGTCAAGCTCGCGGTCGCCTACGGCCTCGCGGTCACCGGCACGATCACGATCACGACGATGCTGTTCTTCTACGTCGCCCGGCACCGCTTCGGCGTACCGCGCTCGCTGGTGGTCCTCGGCGCCGTGCCGCTGCTGGCCGTCGACCTGCTGTTCCTGGCCGCGAACCTGACCAAGCTCACGCACGGTGGCTGGCTGCCGCTGCTGATCGGCATCTCGATGTACACGGTCTTCACCACCTGGCAGCGCGGCCGCGAGCTCGTCAGCCGGCGCCGCGAGCGCGAGGAGGGATCGCTGCGGCAGTTCATCGACGAGTTGCACGAGCGCCGGCATCCGGTCCAGCGCGTGCCCGGCACGTCGGTGTTCCTGAATCGCACGAAGCTCACCACCCCGCTGGCGATGCGCGCGATCGTCAAGCACCTGCACGCCCTCAGCGAGCACGTGGTGATCCTGTCGATCGAGACCCGGCCGATCCCGCACGTCGCGCCCGCCGACCGGCACGTCGTCGACGACCTCGGCTACGCCGACGACGGGATCACCCACATCACGGCGCGCTTCGGCTACATGGACGACCCGAACGTCCCCAGGGTGCTGGCGCGGATCGCACCCGCGCAGCTCGAGACGCCGATCGACCCGAAGACCGCCTCGTACTTCCTGTCGACGATCGCGCTCGAGCTCGGCGACGCGCCGGGGATGTCGCGCTGGCGCAAGCGGCTCTTCGTGGCCACCTCGCGCCTCACCGCCGACGCGGCCGAGTACTTCCGGCTGCCGCGCGATTGCACGGTCATCGTCGGCTCGCGCATCGAGGTGTGAGCCTGTCCGGGCGAACCGGGTTCGCCGCGCGTGATGTGCGGGCATCATCATCTTCACCGATGCCCCCCTCGCCCCTCGATCCCGCCGCCCACGCCCTCCGCCTGTGGCTGTTCGTCGCCGGCACGGTGCTCGCCAGCGGCGGCCTCGTGACGGTCGCCGCGCTCATCCCGCCCCCGCCCGCGGTCATCCCGTTCGTCGTCCTGGCGGCGATCGGCATGCCGATGCTCGCGGCGCTGCAGCTGCCCGGGGCGATCGCTGCGCTGCGGCGCGCGGCGTGGGAGTCCCGGCTGCGGCGCGACCTGGGGCGGATCCCGGAGACCGAGCACCCGCTCGGCCTCTGAGCCTGGCGCGGGAAGGAAACCCGCTCGGAGGCGTCTGCATGGGTACCACGATCTTCCCCGGAGGTCCCCCATCATGCGCCGCATCCACCTGCTGTCCGCCGCCTCGGCCGGCCTCGCCGCCCTGATCCTCGCGAGCTGCGGAGGAGGCAGCTCGTCCACCGGTGCGCCGGCGACGAGCGCCGGGCCAATGGTCAAGACGGCCAGCACGTCGCTCGGCACCGTCCTCGTCGACGGCAGCGGGCGCACGCTCTACCTGTTCGCCAAGGACACCGGGCCGAAGAGCACCTGCTCGGGCGCGTGCGCCGGCAACTGGCCGCCGTTCACCGCCGCGTCGCTGCCGAAGGCCGCCGGCGGCGTGCCCTCCTCCGCGCTCGCGCTCGTCAAGCGCAGCGACGGCGGCCGCCAGGTCGTGATCGCCGGCCACCCGCTGTACCGCTTCACGGGCGACCAGTCGGCCGGGCAGCTCAACGGCCAGGGCGTGAACGCCTTCGGCGCCAAGTGGTTCACCGTCTCGCCGTCCGGCAAGAGCATCACGGCCGCCTCGAGCAGCGGCTCGTCCAGTGGGGGCGGCGGCTACCGGAACGGCTACTGAGGCTCGCGCCGACGCGGCGCGTCTGATCAGATCCGGAGGGTATGGCCGACCCCGACCTCGTCGAGCTGCCCGGCGGCGCCTTCCTGATGGGCACCGACGGACGCTACGGCTACGCCCAGGACGGCGAGGGCCCGGCCCACGAGGTCGTCCTCGCGCCGTTCGCGATCGCGCGCGACACCGTCACCAACGCGCAGTTCGCGGCGTTCGCCCAGGCGACCGGGCACCGTACCGAGGCCGAGCTGTTCGGCTGGTCGTTCGTGTTCGGGGGATTCCTGCCGCCCGACTTCCCGCCGACGCGCGGCGTCGCCTCGGCGCCGTGGTGGCGCCAGCTCGAGGGGGCCGACTGGGCGCACCCGGAGGGCCCGGCGTCGTCGATCGGCGACCGGGCGGACCACCCGGTGGTCCACGTCTCCTGGAACGACGCGCGCGCGTACTGCGCCTGGGCCGGCGCCCGCCTGCCGACCGAGGCCGAGTGGGAGTTCGCCGCCCGCGGCGGGCTCGTCCAGGCGCGCTTCCCCTGGGGCGACGAGCTCGAGCCGGGCGGCGAGCACCGGATGAACGTCTTCCAGGGCACGTTCCCGGGTGAGAACACCGCCGCGGACGGGTACGCCGGCACCGCGCCGGTGGACGCGTTCGCGCCCAACGGCTACGGCCTGCGCCAGATGACCGGCAACGTCTGGGAGTGGACGGCCGACTGGTTCGACCCGGCCTACTACCGGTCCGCCCCGCGCGAGGACCCGCGAGGGCCGGCGACCGGGAACGCCCGGGTGATGCGCGGCGGCTCCTACCTGTGCCACGCGTCGTACTGCAATCGCTACCGGGTCGACTCGCGCAGCTCCAACACGCCGGACAGCTCGACCGGCAACCTCGGCTTCCGGGTCGCGCGCTCGGGCGCTTGACACCGGCCGCCGAGAGGCGTCGAATTGGCACAACCTCCCTACCGAAAGGACGGTTCGGATGATCGTCGCGGATCGTCACGACGTCGAGCGGGACATCCAGGAGACGCTCGGCCTGGTGCCCGAGTTCTTCCAGCGGGTGCCCGACTACCTGCTGCCGACGGAATGGGCGAGCTTCAAGAACCTCGAGCTGTCGGATCAGACCGCGATCCCGAACAAGTACAAGGAGCTGATCGGGCTCGCGGTCTCCGGTGCCACCCGCTGTCGCTACTGCGCGTACTTCCACACCGAGGCGGCGCGCCTGTTCGGCGCCACCGAGGACGAGATCGTCGAGGCGGCGCTGATGGCCAAGCACACGATGGGCTGGAGCACCTACCTCAACACGCTGCAGTTCGACTACGACGAGTTCGTCCGCGAGTTCGACCAGATCGCGGACCACGTGCGCGCGCAGATGTCCGCCGCGCACGCCTGACCTCCGAGGCTGGCTCCGGCCCGAAGGACCGGAGTCAGCCGGACGGCCCCTATTCGGCCCTGAGCCGCTCGCGTGCGCGGTCGAAGTCGCGCAGCACCCGCTCCAGCACGTCCATCGCACCGGCCGGCGGCGGCTGCGGCGCTGCGCGCATCGCCTCCAGCGACATCCGCGCGCCGGCGACCAGCGCCGACAGCTCCTGCCAGCTTGCCACCACCGTGAAGACATTCTCGCGCGTGCGCTCGACGTGCATCAGGCCGGGACGGGCTTCGCCGCCTCCCGCTCGGCGGCCAGGCGCGCCTCCTCGTCGCGCTTGCGGAACCACTCCTCGCCCTCGATCGAGACGTTCGGGACCAGCCGGTCGAGCCAGTGCGGGAACCACCAGTTCGCCCGCCCGACGAGCACCATCACCGCCGGCACGAGCAGGCAGCGCACGAGCGTCGCGTCGACCGCCACGGCGACGCCCATGCCGACGCCGAACTGCTTGACCGTCGGGTCCCCGTTGAGGATGAAGGCGAAGAACACGCTGACCATGATCAGCGCCGCCGACGTGATCACGCGGCCGGTCGTGGCGATGCCCTCCACCACCGCGTCGTGGTTGTCGCCGCGCCGCTGCCAGGCCTCGCGGACGTGGCTCATCAGGAACACCTCGTAGTCCATCGAGAGCCCGAACAGGATCGCGAACATCATCAGCGGCACGAAGCTCACGATCGGCACCGTGCCGTCGATGCCGACGATGCTCGCGCCCCAGCCCTTCTCGAACACCGCCGTCACGACGCCGAACGCGGCGCCGATCGAGATCAGGTTCATCAGGCCGGCGGTGAGCGGGATCACGATCGAGCGGAAGGCGATCAGCAGCAGGATGAAGCTGAGGGCGACCACGACCGCGATCGTCAGCACGAGGCGACCCGAGATCTCATCGGCGAGGTCGACGTAGCCGGCCGTCGTCCCGCCGACGTCGGCCGACATCTGCTTGCCCTTGGTGGCGGACGGAATCGTGGAGTCGCGCAGCCGGCGCACGAGTTGCTCGGTGGCCCGGTCGGACGGCGCGGTGGTCGGGGTGACGGTCAGCACCGCGGCCGTCCCCTTGTCGTTGACCAGCGGCTGGGACACCTTGTGCACGCCCGCCGTCTTGGAGACGTCCGTGCGCAGGTCCTGCAGCCGCGGGTCGGTCGCCGGCTGCTCGAGCTGTTTGCGCTTGGCGTCGGAGTCCTTGGTGATCTTGTCGAGCTGGGCGTTGAGCTGCGGCTGCACCTGCGCCTGGGCCTGCGCGGCCGGCACGCCCTGGGCGATCAGCTGCTGCTGCTGATCGTTGGCCTGCGCCTTGGCCTTCGAGCGCTGCGAGGACTCCTGCTTGGACAGCGAATCGAGGTTGGCCTGGTCGGGCTGGGCGGGCTTGGCCGAGAGGTTGACGCTCAGCAGCAGCGGGCCGTTCGCTCCGGCGCCGAAGCCCTTCGTCAGATCGTCGTCGGCCCGGCGCGAGTCGGTGCTCGTCGGCAAGGCACCGTTGTCCTGCTGGCCCAGGTAGAGGTCGAGCGTCGGCGCGGCCAGCACGGCCAGCACGACGACCGCGGTCGCGGCGCAGGGCAGCGGGTGGCGGCCGACGAAGCGCCCCCAGCGGGCCCAGCCGTGCGGGTGGTGGTCGTCGGCGTGGTGGCGGGTCGGCAGCCGCAGCGCGTCGATCCTCTTCCCCACCGCGCCGAGCAGCGCCGGCAGCAGCGTGATCGCCGCCACCACGGCGACGAAGACCGTCAGCGCCGCCGTGTAGCCGAGCGTGGTCACGAGCGGGATGCCGACGACCGCCAGCGACAGCAGCGCCACCATCACGGTGCAGCCGGCGAACACGACCGCGCCGCCGGACGTCGCGGCGGAGCGGGCGATCGACTCCCCGAGCTCCATGCCGGCGCGCCGCTGCTCGAGGTGGCGGGTGACGATGAACAGCGCATAGTCGATCCCCACCCCCAGCCCGATCATCGTCGCGAGCGTCGGCGCGACCGTCGGCACCTCGACGACGTGGCTGAGCAGGGTGATGATCGACAGGCCGCTCACCAGCCCGATCAGCGCGGAGATGATCGGCAGCCCCATCGCCACGACGGTGCCGAACGTCGCCAGCAGCACGAGCACCGCCATGCCGAGCCCGACGACCTCGCTGGTGTGCGTCTCCGGCTTGGAGACCTTCTGCCCGAGGTAGCCGCCGAACGAGACGGCCAGTCCCGCCTTGCGGGCCGGGTCGGCGAGCGCCACGACGCGGTGGGCGTCGTCGGTCGTCAGGTCGCTCGGGGCGAGCTTGAGGTTGATCGCCACGTAGCCGATCCGCTTGTCCTTGGCCAGCAGCGACGATCCGGCGCTCGACAGCGGGCTGGTGGCGTCGCGGACCGCGGGGTCGGCGCGCAGGGCGCTCACGGTCTGGTCGATCGGCGACTTGAACCGGGAGGCGGTGATGGTGTCGCCGTTGGGCGCCTTCAGGACCAGCGGGTTGACGCCGTTGGCCTGCGACGGGAACCGCTTGGTCAGCAGGTCGGTCGCCTTCTGGCTGTCGCTGCCGGGCAGCGTGAGGTTGTCGGTGACGTCGGGCCCGGCGCTGCGCGCAAGCCCGGCGAGCACGACGAAGACGACGAGCCAGATCGCGATCACGATCCAGTGGCGGCGCGCACACAGCCGCCCCAAGCGGTAGAGCGCACCCGTCACGGCTGCCTCCTGAGATGGGAGGTCAAGCCAACCAGCCCTCCCGGGCCCAGTCAACGCCCCGGGTCCGCTTGCGCGCCGAGCGACGGGATGGTTACGGTGGACCCCCGCTCCTGGAGGTGACCGCTTGCGACGCACCGCCGGACCGCTCCATCTGGCCGTGCTCGTCGGGCTCGCCGCCCTCGCCGGCTGCGGCGGCTCGTCGCCCGGCCCCGCTCCGGCGAACGGGTCGACCCCGGCGACCACCCCCGCGACGACCGCGACCGCCGCCCCGGTGGCGAAGCGCGCCACCACGCCGGATCCCGGTGGGTTCCCCTCGGGCCCGAGCGACCCGATGCGCCCGCAGCAGTGGGCGATCGACGCCCTCCGGCTGCCGCAGGCGTGGCACCACAGCGCCGGCAAGCACGTCGTGATCGCGATCGTCGACTCGGGCGTGGACCTCACGCATCCCGACCTGGAGGCGAGGTTGATAAATGGGCATGACTTCGTCGACGGCGACAACACCCCGAAGGACGAGAACGGGCACGGCACCCACGTGGCCGGGATCGCCGCCGCCGCGACCGCCAACGGCGTCGGGGTGGCGGGCGGCGCGCCGGACGCGAAGATCATGCCCGTGCGGGTGCTCGACAAGCAGGGCCAGGGCCAGCCGGACGTGATCGAGAAGGGCATCCGCTGGGCCGTCGACCACGGTGCGGGCGTGGTGAACCTGTCGCTCGGCGAGAGCGGCCTGATGTCGCGGTTGTTGAAGGGCGGCCAGCTCAATCAGGTGATCCGCTACGCCGACCAGCATGGCGCCGTCGTGGTCGCCGCGGCCGGCAACCAGGGCGTCGACAAGCCGGCCTACCGGGCGAACACGCCGGTGCTCGTCGTGAGCGCCTCGGACCAGGACGGCAAGCCGGCGCGCTTCTCGACCTTCGGCGAGCAGGACGGCGTGAGCGCCCCCGGCGTCGGCATCCTGTCCACGCTGCCGACGTATCCGAACCAGCAGGACGCCGCCGATCACAACGGCTACGGGCAGCTCGACGGGACGAGCATGGCGTCGCCATACGTGGCGGCCGTCGCGGCGCTCGTGCTGGCCCAGGGCCGCACGCCGGACCAGGTGCGCACGGCGATCCGCTCGACCGCCCGCAACCCGGCTCACGACGCCAAGCTCGGTCTGGGGATCGTCGACGCGCAGGCGGCCGTCGACTGGAACGGCGGCAGCGGATCGAGCGCCGCCGCGAAGCCGATGCCCTCAGCGACGCGCGCCCGCCGGCGCGGCGCCCGCTACTGAGCCGACGGGGGCGGCGCCTCGCGCGCGGCGCCGCCCGTCCCCGTCAGCTCACCAGGCCGAGCGCAGCGGGCTGACCGACAGGCGCCGCAGCCGCGCGGTCCCGCCCTCGGCGAACAGGCGCACTGCCTGCGAGCCGTCGCGCGGAAAGACCTGGTCGGTGATGACCCGCCGTCCGCCGTTCGCGAACACCTCCACGGAGGACCAGTCCACGAGCACATGCAGCTTCACGCGGCCGCCCGGCCCGGGGGCCAGCTTCACGCGCTGGACCGCGGAGGCGAAGTCGGGCGAGAACGACGTGTCGCCGGAGGCCCGGCGGTCGACGTAGAGCTCGCCGGCCTCGGCGTCGTAACCGATCACCGTCTGCTCGTCGCCGGCGGCGCGCACCTGAAGCCCGAAGCGTCGCGCCGAGCTCGCTTCGAAGGACGCCGTGATGTCGAGCGCCTTGCCCGCCGCGCGCGGGATCTCGGTCACCCCGGCCGGGACATCCTGGTCGTGCAGTTCGACTCGAGTCCCAGTCCGCAACTCGCCCAGCTCGCGGACGGGCCGCTGGAAGAGCGCGTAGCCGCCCGCGCCGTCCGGGGCCAGCGTGACCTCACGCGGCACCGACATGGCGCTGCGCCAGGGCGACGTCGGGATCTGGTTCGCGTACTGCCAGTTGTTCATCCAGCCGATCATCACCCGCCGCCCGTCCGGCACGCCGTTCCAGGAGACCGCGGCGTAGTAGTCCTTGCCGTAGTCGAGCCAGCCGGCGCGCTCGAGCACCGGCTGGGCAGGCGCATCGGCGAGCATGATGTGGTCCGCGAGCACGTGGCCCCAGCCGCCGCTGTTGCGGTCCGCGATCTGGATCTGTGCCGTCTTTCCGCGCAGGTCGCGCACGTCCCAGCTAGCCCAGTCCAGCGCCTCGCTCTCGGCGCCGGCGGTCGAGCGCACGACCTGCCCGTCGACGACGAGGTTGACCGCGGTCTCGTCGCCGCGGACCTTGGCGGCGACGTCGGAGAGCACGAAGTGGTCGGCGAGCACGTGGCCCCAGCCGCCCGTCGCCTGGTCGACGATCTCGAGGTGGGCGCTCTGCCCGCGCAGCGCCGACACGTCCCACGCCTTCCAGTTGAGCGTGCCGCCGTCGGCGCCCGTCGCGGTCCGGACGACCTGCCCGTCGACGACGAGGTTCACCGCGGTCGGTCCGTCCCCACCCCACGGGTGGTTGCCGCCCGCGATCTCGAAGTCGAGATAGTCGCGGGTGATCGTGAAGTCCGGCGACACGATGCGACCGGTCAACGGGTCGCCGGCGGCGCCGTTGGCGCCGAAGAACGTGTCGACCACCTGCGCGCCGACACCGCCATCGCCGCCCTGATGCGGAACGGCGCCGTCGAAGTCACCGGACGCGACCCAGCCGTCGCCGAACGTCGGGCCTTCGAAGTCCGCGATCACGTCACCCGCGGGCGGCGTGCCGTCGCCGGCCGCTGGGTCGTGCGCGTGGGCGCCTCCGCCGACGAGGAAGTTCACGTAGTCGTGTGTGAGCGTGAACGGCGCTGACGTCAGCGTGCCCTGCGGGAAGTCCCCGTCGCTGAACGAATTGACCAGGCCGCCGCCCGCGAAGCCGGAGACCTGCTGCTGGCCCGGGAGCGTGCCGTGCGCGGGACCCGAGCCGAAGGCGGTTCCGGTCGTCGTCCAGCCGGCCGGGTACGACGACCCCTCGAAGTCGGCGAGCACCTCTCCGGCGGGCGGCGTGTACGAGCCGTCCTGGTCGGGGGTGAACGTCGTGCCGTCGAAGTCGCCGACGAAGTACTGGGCGCCGGAGCCACCGGCGATCCCGCCCGGGTTGATGTTGACGACGAGCACCCACTTGGTGCGCTTCGTCCCCTCGACCCTCAGCGGGAACAGGTCCGGGCACTCCCAGGCGCCGCCGGTGGCGGCCTGCGGCCCGAAGTCGCTCAGATGCGACCAGTGCTCGAGGTCGGGCGACGAATAGAAGGAGATCCGGTGCTCGACAGCGTGCGAGACCGACATGATCCAGCGCTTGCCAGGCGCGTACCAGAACACCTTCGGATCGCGGAACTCCCCAGAGCCGATGTCGAGCACCGGGTTGCCGGCGTAGCGCTTCCAGGTGCGGCCGCGGTCGGTCGAGTAGGCGAGCGACTGCGCCTGGGAGCCCGGCTTGGCCGCCGTGTAGATCGCGACCATCGGCGGGTCCTGCTCGGTTCCGAGCCCGGAGGTGTTGCCGACGTCGACGACGGCGCTGCCGGAGAACACCGCCTCGTCGCCCTGCTCCGGGATTGCGAGCGGCAGCTGCTTCCAGTGCACGAGGTCGCGGCTGACCGCGTGCCCCCAGCTCATGTGCCCCCAGGTGTTCCCAAACGGGTTGTGCTGGAAGAACAGGTGGTACTCGCCCTTGTAGTACACGAGCCCGTTCGGGTCGTTCATCCAGTTCGACGCCGGCGTGAAGTGGAACTGCGGCCGGTAGGTCTCCTGATGATCCTGGGCCCGCGCCGGCGTGGCGATCGCGGCCAGCGCGATCGTGGCCACGGCGAGGGCGCACAGCGGCAAGCGTGGCGCGCGATGCCTCATCTCCTGCTCCTCCATTCCCCTTGACCCGTTCCCCACGGCGATGTGAAACGTTTTCTAGACGGTACCGGCGGACAGGGGGACGTCAATGCGAGCCGTATGCGGATGTCTCTCGCCGGACCGCCCGGTTTGGACGCCGGGCGATCGGCCGCACGCCGCGCATGTGGCAGCCTGCACGGCCGATGCCCCGCACCTTCACCGACGACCGCACCCTGCTGCTCGACGTCTTCCGCGACGTGGTCGCGCGCGCGTGCGGGGAGGACGCGTTCGCGCTGCACGAGCGGACGGTCGAGCTAGCGCGCGCCGCCCGCGGGGGCGACGACAGCGCCGTCGGGACGCTGGCGGACCTCGTCGGCGGCCTCGACGTCGGCCGCGCCGAGGTCCTCGTCCGGACGCTCACGCGCTGGTTCCAGCTGATCAATCTCGCCGAGGACAACGACCGCATCCGCCGCCTGCGCGACCGCGAGGCCCGGCAGGCCCCGGAGCCCCGGCGCGGCTCGCTGCGCGACGCGATCGAGCGGCTGCGCGCCGAGGGCGTCGGCGACGGCCGCCTCGAGCGGCTGCTCGGCCAGGCCGAGGTCCGGCTCGTGCTCACCGCCCACCCGACCGAGGCCCGCCGGCGCACGACGATCGAGAAGCTGGCGCGCGTGTTCCGCGTGCTGCGCGACCTCGACGAGCGGCCGGGCGTCAGCACCGACGACGACGCCCGCCGCCGGCTCGCGCCGACGATCCAGGAGCTGTGGGCATCCGACGAGCTGCGCGCGGTGTCCCCGACCGTGCTCGACGAGGTGCGCGCCAACCTCGTCTGGTTCGTCACGACGCTCGCCGCCGAGGTGCCCGAGGTCTACCGCGACCTGGAAGAGGCGGTCGGGCCGGAGGTCGCGGTCCCGTCGCTGCTGAGCTTCGGCTCCTGGATCGGCGGCGACCGCGACGGCAACCCGAACGTGACGCCCGACGTGACGCTCGAGGCGCTCGACCTGATGCGCGAGCAGTGCCTGCGCTTCGTCGAGCTGCGCGTGGAGTTGCTGGCCGGCCGCGTCTCCATCTCGGAGCGCGTCTCCGGGCCCGCGCACGGGCTCGACCGGCTGCTCGCGGAGGGGGAGGAGCATTTCCCGGCCCTCGCGCAGCGGCTCGCCGAGCTCAACCCGGAGGAGCCCTACCGGCGCGCGTTCACGTTCCTGCGCGAGCGCGTGCGCGCGACCCGCCGCGGCGAGCCGGGCGGCTACGCCGAGCCCGCGGAGCTGCTGGCCGACCTCCGCCAGGCCGACGCGTCGCTGCGCGAGGGCTCCGGCGCGCTGACCGCGGCCGGCGACCTGCACGACGTGCTGCGCCAGGTCGAGGTCTTCGGCTTCCACTTCGCCCGCCTGGACATTCGCGAGCACGCCGGCCGCCACCGCGCCGCGCTCGACGAGATCCTGTCGCGGCTGCAGGTCCGCGACGGCTACGCGGACACCGGCGACGACGAGCGGCTCGACCTGCTGAGCGAGCTGATCGCGGATCGCCGCCCGCTGATCCCCGAGGACATCTCCGGCTTCTCCGAGGACACCCGGACCGTCGTGCAGACGTTCCGGGCCGTCCGGGACGCGCTCGCCGGCCGCCATCGCGGCGCGCTGCGCTCCTACGTCGTCTCCGGCACCGAAGGACCCGCGGACCTGCTCGAGGTCCTGCTGCTGATGAAGGAGGCCGGCCTGTCCAAGCCGGGCGGGGAGGACGCCGTGCTGCGGATCGTCCCGCTCTTCGAGGCCGCCGAGACGCTGCGCGACGCGGCGGCGACGATGGACGCCTGCCTGCGCCGGGACGTCTACCGGACGGCGTTGCGCGCCGTCGGCGACGAGCAGGAGGTGATGATCGGCTACTCGGACTCCAACAAGGACGCCGGCTACGTCGCCTCCGGCTGGTCCACCTACCAGGCGCAGATCCGGGTCGCCGACGTGCTGCGCTCGCACGGCGCGTCGTGGCTGTTCTTCCATGGCCGCGGCGGCTCGCTCGGTCGCGGCGGCGGGCCGTCGAACACCGCGATCCTGGCGCTCCCGGCCGGCACCGTCGAAGGCCGGCTGAAGGTGACCGAGCAGGGCGAGGTGCTGGCGGCCAAGTACATGGTCGCCGAGGTCGCGCACCGCGAGCTCGAGCTGACGACCAGCGCGACGCTGGTCGCCGCGGTCCAGCAGCCGCCGGGCGACGGCGACGAGCGGGCCGCGCGCCACGAGCGCGTGATGGCCCGCATGGCCGACCGCTCCGAGGAGGTCTACCGCGACCTCGTCCACGGCGACCCGGACTTCGTGGCGTTCTTCACCGCGGTCACCCCGATCGACGAGATCTCGCGGCTGCGGCTCGGGTCGCGGCCGGCCAAGCGCCGCGCCGACGGCGGCATCGAGGCGTTGCGCGCGATCCCGTGGGTCTTCAGCTGGACCCAGTCGCGGATCGTGCTGCCCGCCTGGTACGGGCTCGGCACCGCGCTCGAAGAGGCGCGCGCGGAGGCCGGCCTCGACGTCCTGCGCACGATGGAGCGCGAGTGGCCGTTCTTCGCCGGCCTGATCTCCAACGCCGAGATGGCGCTGGCCAAGGCCGATCTGGCGATCGCCCGCCGCTACGTCGATCTGTGGGACGACGAGGCGCCGCGCGAGCGCATCTGGGGCCGGATCGTCGAGGAGTTCGAGCGCACCGAGCGCGAGCTGCTGCTGGTCGCCGACGAGGACCGTCTGCTCGACCGCGTGCCGGTGCTGCAGGCCTCGATCGACCGCCGCAACCCGTTCGTCGACCCGCTGTCCTTCCTGCAGGTCGAGCTGCTGCGGCGCCTGAAGCGCAACGGCGACGCGGCCGAGGACGATGCCCTCGGCCGCGTGAGCCTGCTGACCATCAACGGGATCGCCGGCGGCTTGCGCAACACCGGCTGATCCGCGCTACGACAGGGTGATCTTCTCCGGCCGGTCCTTGCCGGGCCCGCCGTTGGCGTAGTCCTTGTTCTTGCCGCCGTACAGGCGGTCGTTGCCGGAGCCGCCGCCCATGGCGTCATTCCCGGTGCCACCGGACAGCCGGTCGGCGCCCGAGCCGCCGGACAGCCAGTCCGAGCCCGTGTTGCCGTACAGCTTGTCGTTGCCGGTCTCGCCGAACAGCTTGTCGTTGCCCGACCCGCCCTTGACCGTGTCGTTGCCGGTGCCGCCGAAGAGGCGGTCCTTGCCCGCGCCGCCGTAGACCGTGTCGTTGCCGCCGGCGGCGCAGATCGTGTCGTTGCCGCCACCGCCGTAGATGACGTCCCTGCCCGCGGTGCCGAGGATCACGTCGTTGCCCTTGGTGCCGTAGGTCTTCTTGCCGGCGACCGCCGCGATCGTGACCTTCTTGCCGTCGCAGAACAGCGCGACCGGGGTCGGCGCCGGGGTGGGCGTCGCCGTCGGGGTGGGCGTCGGCTTCGCCGCGACCGGGACCGCCGACGCCGGCAGCTCGACGGCGCCGATGTCGGTCCCGTCGCCGCCCGCTGCGTTGGCCGGCGAGGTGTCGACCGTGCGAGTGGAGCCACGCTGGTCGGTGCCCGGCTGCGACCCGGCGTGGCCCTGGTCGACGACCGGGCTGGTGCCGTCCGGCAACTCGGTCTTGGTCGGCCCGCCGTTGTCGGCGAGCGCGGTGAGCTTCGGGTCGGCCCCGACGATGCTCGGCGCCTCGCCATGCTGGGTCAGCGGCGCGTCGCCCGCGTTCTCGACGAGGCTGTAGGACAGGTCGAAGCCGCCCGTCGTCGCGTCGTCGGCGCGGTCCGTGTCGTTGCCCGCGCCGGCCGCCGTGTTGTCGGCCACGATCGTGCTGACCAGCGGAATCGTCGCCGCGAGGAGCACCGGGGGCGTGCCGGAGGAGTCGTACGAGGCGAGGTGCAGGCCGCCTCCGGCGACGCTCGCGGTGTTGCCGGCCACCGTCGTGCCCTCGAGCGAGAGCTCGCCGCCGTTGTAGCTCGCCTGCTGGTACGGGTTCTGCCCGAACGCCACGCCGCCGCCGGTGCCGGCGCTGTTGCCCGAGACGGTGGACTCCAGGAGCCGGAACTCGCCGGACACACCGCCGACCGACACGCCGCCGCCCGTCGCCGCCGCATCGGCCTGGTTGCCGCTGATCGTGGTGTGGTCGACGGTCAGGACCGACCCGAGGTAGGCGACGGCGAGGCCGCCGCCGTCGGCGGTCGAGGTGTTGCCGGAGATCGTGCTGCGGCTGATCGCATCGTGCGCGCCGACGTACTTGCTCGAGCCGCCGACCGCCACGCCGCCGCCGGCCCCCGACGTGTTCCCCGAGATGGTGGAGTCGGTGATGCCCACCGACGCGTACTTGCCCGAGCCCTGGAAGACGCCGCCACCCTGCTGCGTCGCCGTGTTGCCGGTGAGCGTGGAATGGTCGAGCGTGAGCTGGCCGCGCGAGCCGATGCCCGCGCCCGACCCCGCCGTGCTGTTCGACACGACGACGTTCGCGAGGTCGGCTGCGGAGCCGCCCTGGACGTAGAGCGCGCCGCCCGTGTTGCCGGGCGCATAGCCGTCCTTGAGCGTCAGGCCCGCGAGGCGCAGCCGGGTGCCGTTGTTGGTGACGTGGAAGTCGCGCACGTCGCCCGAGGTGGGCGTCCCGCTGCCGTCGGCGTCGCCCGAGACGGCGAGGGCCGCCGCGCCGGGGCCCTGGATGTCGATCGTGCCGCTCGTCGGGGTCAGCTCGCCCTGGGTGAGCGTGATCGTGCCGGTCAGGCCGCTCTGGAACGTGATCGTGTCGTCGACGCCGTTGCCGTTGGCCAGCGTGATGGCGTCACGGAGCGTGCAGCCGTTGCCCGTGCCCGGGGCGTCGCACGCGTCGGCGGGCGCGTCCACGGTGCTGTTGACCTCGTAGGTGTCGGCCTGGGCCGCCGACGCGAACAGCGCCGTGGCGCCGACCGCGGCACCGGCCACGAAGCCGGCCCGTCGCAGGCGCAGGGTCTCCCGCCGCGCCACTGCCGCCTCACGCCGAGCGAGGGCGCGCCTGAACGATCTTTCCGACACGTGTGTCCTTTTCCGAGCTGTACGCAGACCCGCGGGGCGGCACCGTACTGTTCCGGATGGACGTTTTCCATGCTTCGCGAATGACCGACCCGACCATCGAGACCGCTCGCGGCGCCCTGCCGGACGCGCGCGCCGACCAGATTCTGGCCTTCTGGAGCGAAAACGGTGCATTGCACGGCGACGCGGCCCGCCGCAGGCTGCGCGACGTCGTATGTCTGTTGATCGACGCCCAGGGGGCGGTCGCCGGCGTCAACTCGGTGTACGCCGCCGACGTGGCGCTCGTCGGCGGACGCCGCTTCTGGGTCTATCGCGCGCTGCTCCCCGGCGCCGCGGCCGCGCATGCCGACGCGATGCTCGCCACGGCCTTCGACGCGCTCGCCGGCGGCTTCGACCCGGCCTCCGACGACCCGATCGGGCTGTGCTTGCTGACCACCGACGTCGCCGAGGCGCGGCGGCGCCCGGAGGCCGAGTGGGAGCGCCCGCGGATGGTGCACGCGGGGTTCACGCCCGACGGCGCGGTCGTGCGCGTCGGCTACTTCGACGGAGCCCGGATCGCGTGAGCGAGTATCGGATCGAGCCGTTCGCCGAGCAGACGCGCGTCGACGAGCAGGCGATCGTCGAGCTGTGGACCGGCGAGCGCATCCTGCCGCTGGAGGAGGCCCGCCGGCGCGTGCCGGAGGTGCTGCTGGTCGGCACCGCCGAGGGCTCGGACGAGCCGGTCGGGATCAGCACGGTCTACCTCCAGCGCCACCCGCAGCTGCAGCTGGAGCTCTGGCACCAGCGCGGGTTCGTCACCGCCGAGCACCGGCGCACGCGCCTGGCGACGCAGATGGCGCTCGGCGTCCGCGACCTGCTGCGCGAGCGCTGGGCGGCCGGCGACCGCCGCGGCGCGGGCATCGTCATGGAGGTCGAGCACGAAGGGCTCAAGCGGGACTGGCCGATCGCCCACTGGTACTGGCTGGACTACCTCTACGTCGGGGACACGCCGGCCGGCGCGCGCATCTACGTGCACTACTTCCCGGGCGCGGAGGCGCCGCTGCCTCAGGGCACGACGTAGGAGCCGGCCACGAGCGGGCCGTCCGGCTCGGCGACCTCCGGGAAGCGCTTCCCGCGCAGCAGCGCGATGTCGAACACCTCCTGCACCAGATCGTCGAAGCGCAGGAAGCCACTGACCTCGCCGCGGTCGAGGTCGACCATCCAGACCCCGCACAGCCGCTCCTGCAGCCGCCGGGTCAGCGGCAGGTCGCCGAACGTCGAGGACTCGCGGATCTGCGACAGCCCGACGAACGCCGTCCGCCCGGCGAACGTCAGCCCGCGCGTGAAGCCGGGCAGCTCGGCGACGGTGGTGGAGGCGCCGGTCGCGCGGTCGATCTCGCACAGCTCGCCGCGGCCGGACTCGAGCACGTAGAGCCGCCCGTCGTGCCAGCGCGGCGAGTGCGGCATGCTCAGCCCGGCGGCGACGATCTCCCCGCTCGGAACGTCGACGAGCACGCCGCCGTCGGCCTTGCGGGCGCGCCAGGCCCCCGGCTCGTCGGTGGTGCCGAGCGCGGTCACGTAGCGGACGCGGTCGTCGACGACCGCCATCCCGTTGAGGTGGCAGCGGTCGCCCGGCCCGACGGCGGAGACGAACGGCGGCATCCAGCGCGGCACGAACGAGTGGTCGGCGTCGAGCGTCGTCAGGCAGGAGAAGCCGGTCGCGGTCAGCCACAGCTCGCCGCCCGCGAAGGCGAGCTCGTGGACGGCGATGTCGCCGGTGACGTGGCGGTGGCGCGGCAGGTAGCAGGCGTCGTGGGTCCCGCGCGGCTCGACCTTCGGCGCGGCGGCCGGGAGGTCGCGGAAGTCCCACACCTCCGTGCGGGTGCCGAGGCTGAAGCGCCCCGGCCCGAGCGCCAGGCCCATCGGCTTGTCGAACGTGCGGAAGTGGGTGTTGAGCCGGCCGTCGCGCTCGCGGGCCACGATCAGGCGGTTGCTCTGGTAGGTCGAGACCAGCAGCGACGAGCCGAGCCCGCGCAGGCGCTCCAACAACGAGGCGGTGGAGACGCTGCGGAACGGCGACGTGTGGCGGGTGCGGCGCGGCGCCGGCGCGGCGCCGGTGGCCAGCAGATCGCGCACGCGGGCGGCGGCGGCCCGTGTGACGGCGGGCGCCTCGCCGGCCGGCGGATCGTCCCCGCGCAGTCGCCGGGCGTGCTCGAGCGGCGTCAGCAGCGCCTGGTCGTAGCGCAGCCCCAGGAACGCGCACAGCCGTCGCAGCTCCCGCCGCGGGTCGGCCAGCAGCTGGGCGTGGTGGGTGACCGCCCAGCGGTCGGCGCCGACCGCCTCCAGGTCGTCGAGCAGCAGCTCGGTGATCGCCCGCCACTGCTCGGCGACCACGTCCTCGGCCGGCTCGCCACGCAGGTCGCGCCAGCCCGGGATCAGCGGCAGCGACCACGCGCCGTCCCACCCGGGCAGCGCCGGGAAGCTGACCGCCGTGCCGGCGCGCCAGGCGGCGAGCATCTCCGGGACCGCATCCTCCGGCTCGCGGGCGACGAGCACGAACCGCGCGCCCCCGAACGCGGCGGCGAGGAACGGCACGCGCAGCGCCAGCCGCGCGCCGCCGGCCACCGCCACGCCGTCACCGCCGTTCCGGCCCTCGCGGTCGATCGCCGCGGACGCCAGCGCCTCCTGCGCGGCCATCCTCAGCGCCGGCGCGTCGTCCGCCGTGAGGCGGTGCGAGTCCAGCCCGCGCGTGGCGGGGTCGACCCCGGGCAGCGCCTCCAGGAACGTCGCCGCGGCCGGGCGCGCGTGGCGGACGCCGTCGGCGTGGGCGAGCGCGGCCAGGAGGTCCGCCTCCCCGGACATCGGCGCGCCGACGAGGAAGATGGGAGCAGCGGGGTCCGGCACGACGCCGGCAGATGCTAGGCGGGCCCGGCGCGCGGGGCGGCGGGCACCGGGAGACACAGGTCCGGCCGGCGCGTGTCGTCGAGCCCGCGGCGCAGCGACATGAACGCCGGGACGCCCATGACCAGCGGGACCCAGAACAGGATCACGCGGTAGAGCAGCACGGCGGCCGTCGCCGGGGCCAGGGGGACGCCGTAGACGACGAGCGCGCCGATCAGGCCGCCGTCGATGCCGCCGAGACCGCCCGGGAGCGGCAGCGCGCCGCCGAGCTGGCCGATCAGGTAGGCCATCAGCACGACGATCAGCGGCGGTGTGTACCCGAAGGCGTGGAACGTCGCCAGCAGCACCAGGTTGTCGAACAGCCAGTAGCCGACCGCTCCGCCGACCAGCAGCGGGTCGAAGTGACGCATCAGGCGGCCGGCCTCGCTGACGCCCTCGCGGATGGCGACCGCCGCGGACCGCAGCCGTCCCGATCCCTGCGCCGACCTCCGTGCCAGGGCCCGGCCGCCCAGCGGCACGGCGACGATCGCCGCCGCCGACAGCACCGCCGGCAGCGCGGTCAGCAGGAGCGAGAAGTGCGGACCCACGCCAACGGCCATCAGCGCTCCGACCACCGTGACCGCGATGAAGTTGACCGAGCTCTTGATCAGCAGGAACGCGACGCTGCGGCGCGCGATCACCGACCCCGGCATGCCGGCGCGGCTGAGGATCCAGGCGCCGAGCGCGATCCCGCCCGCGCCGCTGGCGGGCACGATCGAGCCGACCGCCAGCTCCGAGAGCCCGATCTCAGTGCTCGAGCGCCAGGTCATGCGGCGGCAGAAGACCGGCTTGAACATGACCACGTAGGACAGGCTGGACGCGACCTCGAGCGCCACGGCGAGCGCCAGCCACGCGCCCGACGCCCGGCTCAGCAGCTCACGCACGTCGCCCAGCCCCGGGGCGAGCCACGCGATCAGCCCGATCACGACGAACGCGGCGACGATCGCCGCGGCCCGGCGCGCGAGCCGCCGCGGGTCGAACTCGCGCGGCATCGGCCCGGGCTCGATCGGCTCCGCGGTGATCGGTGCGAGCGGATCGTCCATGCGGATCTCAGGCGCGGATGCGCTCGCCGCGCGGGTCGAACAGCGGCTCCGCCGCGACGGCGCCCGGGATCCAGCGGCCGAAGACCTCGACCTCGACGGGCGTGCCCGGCCCGGCGTCCGGCGGCAGGTACGCGTAGGCGATCGAGCGCTCGACGGAGAAGCCGTAGCCGCCGCTCGTCACCCGGCCGGCGAGCGTCCCGCCGACGCGGACGGGCTCGTTGCCGAGCACGACCGACCGCGCGTCCTCGAGCACGAGGCAGCGCAGCCGCCGGCCCGGCCGCGCGCCGTCGAGGGCGTCGCGGCCGACGAAGTCCTTGTCGTCGCGCACGCAGAACGACAGGCCCGCTTCGTGCGGCGTGTCGTCGGGCGTGATGTCGGCGGCCCACAGCCGGTAGCCCTTCTCGAGCCGCAGCGTGTCGATGGCGCGGTAGCCGCCGGCGACCATCCCGAGCGGCTCGCCTGCCGCCCACAGCGCTCGCCACAGCGCGGCGCCGTACTCAGCCGGGCAGTAGAGCTCCCACCCGAGCTCGCCGACGAACGTGACCCGCAGCGCCCGGACCGGCACGTCAGCGACGACGGTCTCCTGCGCGGTCAGGTACGGGAAGTCGGCGTTGGCCAGCGACGACGGCGTGAGCGGCTGGAGGATCTCGCGCGCCAGCGGACCCCACAGCGCGAAGCACGCCCAGGCCGCGGTGACGTCGTCGACGCGGACCGATCCGTCGGCCGGCGCATGCCGCCGCAGCCACGACAGGTCGTGCTGGCCGAAGGCGGTCCCGGTGACGATCTGGAACTGCTCGTCGCCGAGTCGGGTGACGGTGAAGTCGGACTCGATGCCGCCGCGGCGGTTGAGCATCTGGGTGTAGGTGACGCGCCCGGGGTCGCGGGCGACACGGTTGTCGCACAGCCGCTCGAGGAAGGCGGCGGCGCCCGGGCCGGTGACCGCCAGCTTCGCGAACGACGACTCGTCGAACAGCCCGGCCCGCTCGCGCGTCGCGAGGTGCTCGGCCCCGATCGCCGGTGACCACAGCTCGCCGGCCCAGCCGCGCGG
>JAXDHL010000123.1:0-3537 GCA_034664525.1 Solirubrobacteraceae bacterium | reverse complement strand
TGGCCAGTCCGGAGATGATGAGCGTGGCGGGGCACTCAGTCGCCTCGGCGCCGTCGAGTGAGCAGAAGAAGCGCGTGGCTCCCTCGCCTTCGCCCCGCGAGTCGGCCGCGACCGAGAACGTCGCCGTCACGCTCGGGCCGGTCACCGCCGCGAGGCCGTCGATCGCGAGCGCCGGACCCGTGCGGTCGATGACGACCCGCCGGATCGCGGTGGCGCTCATGTTCCCGAACACGTCGCGGGCATGGGCCTTGAAGACGTGCATGCCCTCGGCGAGCCCGGTGAAGGTCTCGCCGCTGCGGTTGCACAGCTTCCAGGCCGCGCCGTCCACCCGGCAGCCGGTCTCGGCCGCCGCGGGCGCGGCACCGTCCTGCACCGAGAGCCTGAGCGTGGTGCTGGTCGAGTTGTCCCGCGCGACCGTCTCGTCGGGCCCGCCGGGCGCGGTGATCGTCACCTTCGGGATCGACGTGTCCGCGTTCCAGTTGCGGTGACCGGCGCTCTCGGTCTCGTTCCCAGCCCGGTCGACCGCCTTGACCTCGATCGTGTTCGCGTCCCGGAGCTTCGAGGTCCCGTCGTCGTTGAGCGGGTACGTGCGGCCGGGGTGGCAGGCGGAGAACTCGGTCTCGGCGTTGAGGCGGCACCGCCACTCGACGTCCGAAGCCTCGTCCGGGCTCGCCGGCGTGAACGTGAACCACGGCGCGGCGTTCGACCGGCCGCTGGCCTGCGCGACATCGACGCTCGGCGTGGCCGGCGCCTGCGTGTCGACGGTGAAGCGCTCCGACTCGGGCACGAACAGCGACGTGTCGTTCTGCGCCTCCGGGGTCGTCGCGCCGGCCGTCGAGCGGACCGACAGCACGTACGTCCCATCGGCGACGCTCGCGGTGCCCATCAGGGTCGCCGCCGAGACCGGGTTCGCGCACGGCTTCCAGTCGGCCGCGTCCGGCGTCACGCCCTCCTTGCGCACGACGCACTCGAACGGGCCGTCGCCCTCGACGGTGAACTCCGGCGTCTCGTCGGAGGTGAAGGAGCGGTCGAGCGCCTTGCCCTCCGGGCCCGTCGGACCGCCGGCCACGTGCGCCTGCGGCGAACCGATCTGGTAGAGCCGGCCCATGCCGATCGGCTCGTCGGGGAGCGTCAGCGCCACGTCGTCGGTCACCAGCACCTGACCGTCGGGCCGGACGCCGAGGCCGCCGACCATGCTGAACCGGCCCACCGAGCCCTGGTTGACCAGGTTCGTGCTCGGGTCCGCGGTGTCGGTGGCGGCGACGGCAAACCGCACGACGCGGTCGCCGTTCTCGACGGCCGGGATCGGCGGGACGCCCGCGGGATTGCCCGCGGCGTCGGCCGTGCCGACGTAGAGGAGATCGCGCGCCTTGTCGTAGGCGAGCGCCCCCACCGAGCCGGTGAAGTCCTGCAGCGTGACCGGCGTCGCCGTCGGCGTCTGGCCCTCCTGCGGGATCAGCCGGGTGATGCCGGTGGCCTCGCCGATGTAGATCACCGGCTCCTTCGTGCTGCCGACAGTGCGCTGACCGACGGCCATGGCCTCGAAGTTCTTGCGGCCGGCGGTCCGCCCGACGACGTCGATCTTGGGGTTGTCGCCGGCCGCGGCGCGGACGCGCACGACGAGGTTGTCGCTCTTGCGCACGTAGAACAGGTCGGGCTGCTGGTCGCCGTTCGGGCCGTCCGGGTCGGGGCCGAGCGCCACGGCCGTCGGGCGCGACTCCTTCCCATCAGCGGTGAACGGACCGTCGATCGTGTCGAGCGGATCGAAGCGCTTCGAGCCCGGGTTCCACTGTGCCCGGAATAGGGAGGCCGAGGGCCGCGAGCCGTCCGGCACGATCGCGACCTCGTCGCCGCTGCCCGCGCTGCGCGGGGTCGGGTCGAGGAGGACCGGCTGGCCGGCGGCGTCCGCGCCTTCGCGCGCCTCGGGCAGCAGGCCGCCCAGGCACGAGTTCGGACCGCCAGCCCGGGGCAGGCTCGGGTGCTCGATGTGGCCGGCGCCGTCGAAGCTCGGCTTCGAGACGCGGCAGAGACCGGCGTTGTGGTCGGCGACCCAGAGGCTGCCATCCGGAGCCTGGAAGGCGCCGGTGGAGATGTGCAGGCCATCGGCCAGGCGGACGACCGAGTCGGCCGCGGTCAGCGGACCGCTGGGCGCGGCCGGCACATCGGGGCCGGGATCGGGGGTCCCGACGGTGAACGGCACCGCCGCGGACGCCGGCGCGTCAGCGTCGAACGTCTCGGGATTGCCGGCCTCGTCGCGGGCGCGGATGACGATCGTGTAGCCGCCGGCGGCGAGGTCGATCGCGGGGCGGCCCTCCTCGCAGGGCTTGAACTCGCCCTCCGACGCGGGGTCGCTCACGCGCGAGACCTTGCACTCGTATGTCCCCTCCGCGTCGCCGGCGCCCGGATCGAACTCGAAGTACGGCCGAGCGGACGTGAACGTGCCGGTGGCCGGGCTGACGATCTTCGGAGCTGCGGTCGGCGCGGTCGTGTCGACGCGGAAGCGGCGGATCTCCGACGCGGGCGCGCCGTTCGCGCGGACGGCGACTGTGTGGGGCCCCTCGGCGAGCGTGTCCGTGGTGAACGACGCACTGCACGTCTGCGGCGTCCCGCCGTCGACCGAGCACTCGCGGTCGCCCTCGCCCGTGAGGGTGAACGTGGGCGTCGTAGCGCGCGTGGCGCCGTCCGGGCCGCCGGTGATGCGGGCCCACGTGGGGGCAACGGAGTACATGCGCCCGGTGCCGATGGGCTCGCCCGGCAGGACGAGCGCCGGATCGTCGAGGACGAGCAGGCCGCCCTGGTGGCGCGGGCCGAAGCCGCCCACGGAGCTCAGGCCGGTCGCCACGACCGACGGCTGGCCGGTGCCCGTCCAGCGGAGCACGCGGTCGGCGTTGGGGTCACCCTCGCCGACGGGGAGCGAGTCGGCCGTGCCGGCGTAGAGGTCGCCGGTGCCGGCGTTGGCGTCGAGGACCTCGTAGGCCAGGGCGCTCACGACCGGCGGCGTTGCGCCGTCGGGGAGGTCGAAGGCGGAGTCGAGCGTCGTACGCGGCGCGGCCGGGTCGGTGGCCGTGCCGACGACCTCGCGCAGGCCGGTCGCCTCGGCGACGACGATCCGCGGCGGCGACAGCGGACCGCCGGGGCCGTACGTCGCGGCGACTGCGCCGGCGCCGCGGCCGTCCGACGTCCTTGCGACGAGGTCGACGGTCGGCGTCGGCGATTCGGGGTCGACGATCCGCTGGATCGTGCCGGAGCGCTGGAAGACGACATAGGCGTTCCCGTCGGGCGCCGCGCTCACGGCGACCGGGCGGGGACGGTCCTCGGTGGCGTCGGCGTCCATCGAGATGATGTCGCGAAACTCGAAGAGCCCCGTGTCGGGATTCCAGTCCGCCCGGACCACGTCGGCGCTGGGGGCGGCGCCATCCGGGATGAGCACGAACTCGTCACCACTGTTGCGGAACTCCGGCGACGGGTCGATCAAGGTCGGCTGACCGGCGGCGTCGGGGCCGGTGCCCGCTTCGGGCAGCAGGCCGCCGAGGCACG
>JAXDHL010000122.1:0-3367 GCA_034664525.1 Solirubrobacteraceae bacterium | reverse complement strand
CGGCTCGGCGCGCTGTGCGTCGGCTATTACGAGGACGGGGCGCTCAAGTACGCCGGCCGGGTCGGCACGGGCTTCAACGAGGCCGAGCTGGACCGCCTCGGGCGGCTGCTGGAGCCGCTGGCCGCGGACGCATCGCCGTTCACGGGGCGCCAGCCGCCGAGGCAGGCGCGCCACGTCCGCCCCCAGCTCGTGTGCGACGTCGAGTTCGTCGAGTGGACCCACACGCGCACGCTGCGGGCGCCGTCCTACAAGGGCCTGCGGGACGACCTCGATCCGTCGCAGGTCGAGTTCGACCCGGGCGCCTGACGCGTCGCGCTGACGTTTGTCGGCAACCGCCGTGTGACGAGCGTCAGCGCAGCAGCAGATCCACGTAGCCGTCGGCGATCTGGGAGGCCGACAGCCGCCCGCGCGGCCGGAACCACTGGGCGGTGTGGTTGACCATCCCCAGCAGCGCGCGCAGGGCGAGGTCGGGGTCCGCGAACGCGAGCGTCCCGTCGGCCGCGCCGCGCGCGAAGACGTCCGCGAGCAGCTCCTCGAACGCCTTGCGCTGGCGGCGCACCTCGCGCCACTGGGCCCCGCGCTCGAGCACATGGCGCTCCTGCTGGAAGACGAGCATGTGGTCGCGGTTGTGCTCGACGTGGGCGGTCCACTCGCGCACGATCCGCCGCAGCTGCTCCTGCCCGGTCCCGCCCGCGGCGACGATCTCGCGCACGCGGACCAGCAGCGGCTCCATCAGCTGGTCGCAGATGCGGACCAGGAGGGCGTCCTTGGACCCGATGTAGTGGTACAGGCCGCCGGCCGTGAGCCCGGTCGCCTCGACGAGGTCGGCCATCGACGTCGCATGGAAGCCGCGCTGCGCGAACACGCGCGCGGCGGTGGCGACGACCTCCTGGTGGCGGCGGTCATAGCGCTCGCGCAGCGCCGGGCGGGTGGGAGGGGCAGCCATGCGCCGCGGACATTACCGAACGATCCCTCGAAGTTCGAACGGTCATTCGGTAATGTCCGGCGCCATGGACTTCGACCTCTCGCCCGACCACGATCTGATCCGCCGGACCGTCCGGGACTTCGCCGAGCAGGAGGTCGCCCCGGTCGCCGGGCAGCTCGACCACGAGAAGCGCTTCCCGTACGAGATCATCTCCCAACTCGGCGAGCTCGGGTTCATGGGGATCCCGTTCCCGGAGGAGTACGGCGGGGCGGGCGGCGACTCGCTGGCCTACGCGCTCGCGGTCGAGGAGCTCACGCGCGTGGACAGCTCCGTCGCCATCACGATGTGCGCGCACACGTCGCTGGGCACGCAGCCCGTCTACCTGTTCGGCACCGAGGAGCAGAAGCAGCGCTACCTGCCCGACCTGTGCGCCGGCCGCAGGCTGGGGGCGTTCGGGCTGACCGAGCCGGAAGCGGGCTCGGACGCCGGCAACGTGCGCACCCGCGCGTCGCTCGAGGACGGCGAGTGGGTCGTCAACGGCGCCAAGCAGTTCATCACCAACGCCGGCACGGACATCTCCGGCCATGTGGCGATCACCGCCCGCACCGGCGAGCGCGAGGTGTCCAACCTGATCGTCGAGCGCGGGACGCCCGGCTACGAGGCGGGCGAGCCGTACCGCAAGATGGGCTGGAACGCGTCGGACACGCGGCCGCTGACCTTCGAGGACTGCCGCGTGCCCGAGGACGCGCTGCTCGGCCCGCGCGGCATGGGCTTCAGGCAGTTCCTGCACATCCTCGACATCGGCCGGATCGGGGTGGCGGCGATGGGGGTCGGGCTCGCACAGGGGGCGCTCGACCAGGCGCTCGCCTACGCGAAGGAGCGCCGCGCGTTCGGCAAGCCGATCTCGAAGTTCCAGGCCATCCAGGCCAAGCTCGCCGACATGGCGACCGAGATCGAGGCCGCGCGGCTGCTGACGTACAAGGCCGCCCGGCTGAAGGACCACGGCCGCAACTTCACGCTGACCGCCGCCCAGGCGAAGCTCAAGACCGGCCGGCTCGCGGTCCGCTGCACCGAGGAGGCGGTCCAGATCCACGGCGGCTACGGCTACATCGAGGAGTACCCGGTGTGCCGCATGTACCGCGACGCGAAGATCCTCACGATCGGCGAGGGCACCGACGAGGTGCAGCAGATGGTGATCGCGCGGGCGCTCGGGGCGTGAGCATGAGCGCCGTCCGCATCCGCGAGGTCGGCCCCCGCGACGGCTTCCAGAACGAGCCCGAGGTGGTCCCGACCGACGTCAAGGTGCGCCTGATCGACGGGCTCGCCCGCACGGGCGTGCAGCGGCTCGAGGTGACGAGCTTCGTGCGCGCGGACGTCATCCCGCAGCTCGCCGACGCCCGCGAGGTGCTCGAGCGTGTCGACATCCCGGACGGCGTCGCACGCTCGGTGCTGATCCCGAACGAGCGCGGGCTCGACCACGCGCTCGAGCAGCGCGGGCGCTTCGACGAGGTCAACGTCTTCCTGTCGGCGACCGAGTCGCACAACCGCGCCAACGTCAACCGCTCGGTCCCGGAGTCGCTCGCCGGCCTGGAGCGCGTCCTGGCGCGCGCCCGCGAGGCCGGCCTGCGCTGCGAGGCCGTCATCAGCGTCGCCTTCGGCTGCCCGTACGAGGGGCACGTCGACCCCGAGCGGGTGTTCGCGATCGCCGGGCAGCTCGCCGCGGCCGGCGCGCAGGAGATCGGCTTCGGCGACACCACCGGCATGGCCAACCCGGCCCAGGTGGGCCGCTTCTTCGCCGCCGCCCGCGACGCGCTCGGCGACGCGGTCGAGCTGACCGCCCATTTCCACAACACGCGCGGGCAGGGGCTCGCGAACGTCTACGCCGCCCATGAGGCCCGCGTGACCTCGTTCGAGTCGAGCTTCGGCGAGCTGGGCGGCTGCCCGGTCCCGGCCGGCGCGACCGGCAACGTCGCCACGGAGGACGTCGTCTCGATGCTGCACGAGATGGGCGTCGAGACCGGGATCGACCTGCCGAGGCTGCTCGAGTGCTCCCGCGCGGTGCAGGAGCACCTGGGCCGCAAGCTCGGCTCGCACACGCTGGTCGCCGGCCCCGTCGCCTGGAACGACTGAGTGTTCGAGTCCGTCCTGATCGCCAACCGCGGCGAGATCGCCCGCCGCGTCATCCGGACGCTGCACGACCTGGGCATCCGCGCCGTCGCGGTCCACACCGACGCCGACCGGCACGCCCCGCACGTGCGCGAGGCCGACGACGCCGTGCGCATCGCCTCCTACCTGGAGATCGGCGAGATCCTGCGCGCCGCGGAGAGCGCAGGCGCCGCCGCGGTACACCCCGGCTACGGCTTCCTGAGCGAGAACCCGGCGTTCGCCCGCGCCTGCGCGGACGCCGGGCTGACGTTCGTCGGCCCGCCCGCCGAGGCGATG
>JAXDHL010000121.1:0-2501 GCA_034664525.1 Solirubrobacteraceae bacterium | reverse complement strand
CGCCACGAGTTCGAGACCAGCGCGGTCCGCACGCCGCGGTCATGGAAGCCCCGGACCGCGTCGAGCATCTCTCGGTCGGGCCGGACCTCCTGCGTGAGGCGGCGGGCGAGGTCGGTGGGGTCGACGCCGAGCGCGGCGCCGAGCCGCGCCTCGAACGCGGCGATGTCGATCCGGCCCGTCTCGAGCTCGATCAGCGCCTCACGGGCTGCTGGGTCGTCGCGGAACGCGGTGCGGACGTCCACGCCCTCGCGGCCGCCGAAGGCCTCGAACGAGCCCATCATGCTCGTCGTCAGGACCCCGCCCCAGTCGATCAGGAGGGCCACGGCTCGAACCGCGGGGTCTCGCTTCCGGCGTCGAGGATGGTGTGGTGGGAGTCGAGCTTCGGGTCGAGCTCCGGGTATTCGGCGCGGGCGTGTGAGCCGCGGGTCTCGTGGCGCGCCAGCGCGGAGACGGCGACGAGGCGGGCGAGCGGGTGGGGATCGCGCGTGAGCGCCTGGAGGTCCTGCGCGTTGCGCTCCAGCCCCGCCAGGGCCCAGACGGCCTTGCGGGTGTCCCGCGTGGGCGCCTCGATCGGCTCGCCCCCGTAGGCGCTCGGCTCCCCGGCGGCCGGCTCGTCGAGCCCGGCGAGCGCCGCGCGGCGGCCGAAGACGAAGCACTCGCTGAGCGAGTTGGAGGCGAGGCGGTTCGCGCCGTGCAGCCCAGTGCAGGCGCATTCGCCGACCGCGTAGAGGCGCTCCACGCCGGTCGCGCGCCCGTCGAGGTCGGTGACGATGCCGCCCATCACGTAGTGGCTCGCCGGAGCGATCGGGACGCGTTCCTTGGTGGGATCGAGCCCCGCTTCCCTGAGCGCGGAGACGACGTTCGGGAAGCGCCCGGGATCGACCATCGTCATGTCCAGCCCGACGGATTTCGCGCCGGTGCGCTGGAGCAGGCGGAAGATGGCGCGCGCGACCGCGTCGCGCGGGTCGAGCTCGTTGACGAAGCGCTCGCCGTCCGGACCGTGCAGCGTCGCTCCCTCGCCACGTACGGCCTCGGAGATCAGGAAGCCCTCTTTCCCGCGCAGGCCGACCACGGCGGTGGGGTGGAACTGGGTGAACTCGAGGTCGGCGAGCATCGCGCCGGCCTGGCGGCCGAGCAGCACGCCGGACCCGAACGAGCCGGGCGGGTTGGTGGTGCGCGACCAGAGGGCCGCGGCGCCGCCGGTGGCGAGGATCGTGGCGCGGGCGGTCAAGTCGCGTCCGTTCTCGAGCCGCACGCCCCCGTGTCGCAGGACGGCCGCGGCGCGGTGCCCTTCGAGGACCTCGATCCGCTCGTGCTCGACGACTTTGGCGCTGAGCGCGCGCAGGATCCGGCGACCGGTCGCGCTGCCGCCCGCGTGGATGATCCGGCGGCGGCTGTGGCCGCCCTCCAGGCCGAGCGCGAGGTCGCCGTGGCGGTCGGCGTCGAACTGGACGCCGAGCTCGACCAGGTCCTTGACCCGGGCCGGCGACTCCTCCGTGAGGACCTCGGCGGCCGCGCGGCGCGTGAGGCCGCGGCCGGCGATCAGCGTGTCCTCGAGGTGCTGCTGCGGGGAGTCGTCGATCGCGAGCGCGGCGGCGGCGCCCCCCTGGGCCCAGTAGGAGGCCGTCTCGGCCAGCGGGCGAGCGGAGATGAGCGTGACGTGAGCGCCCTCGCGGGCGGCGGTCAGCGCGGCGAAGAGCCCGGCCGCGCCGGCGCCTACGACGACGAGGTCGGATCGCACGCGGCAACACGGTATTACGGTGTGGCGATGGAGGAGAGTTCCCGCCGCGCGATCTGGCTGCGCCACGACGATGTCTTCGCCCACGACGTCCCCGGACACCCCGAGCGGCCGGCCCGGATCCGCGCGCTGGAGGCCGAGATGAGCGCTCACGACTGGTTCGGGGTCGCGCGGGTCTCGGCGCCGGCTGTGGACCGGTCCGTGCTCGAACTGGTGCATCCGGCGGGCTACGTGGACTCGATTCGCGAGCTGAGCGAAATGGGCGGCGGCGCGATCGACGCGGACACCTACGCCGTGCCCGGGACCTACGGCGCCGCTCTGCGGGCCGCAGGGGGTGCTGTGGCGCTCGTCGACGCGTTGCTCGGTGGGGAGGCGGCGGTGGGGGTCAGCGCGCTGCGGCCGCCCGGGCATCACGCCGAGGCGTCGCGGGCGATGGGGTTCTGCTTCTTCGGCAACGTCGCCGTGGCCGCGCGGCGCGCGACGTCAGCCCATGGGCTGCGCCGGGTGATGATCGTCGACTGGGACGTCCATCACGGCAACGGCACCAACGACATCTTCCACGCGGACGCCGACGTACTGTTCGTCTCGATCCACGAGTCGCCGCTGTATCCGGGGACGGGCCCGCAGTCCGACGTCGGCTCAGGCGACGGTGTTGGTTACACGGTCAATCTGCCGGTGCCCGGCGGGAGCGGCGACGCGGCGTACCGATCGCTGGTCGAGCACGTCGCGGGTGATCTGATCCGGTCGTGGGAGCCGGAGCTCG